>JAUQYW010000610.1 GCA_030587525.1 Candidatus Sigynarchaeota archaeon
CGTTGTAGCGATGCCACCGGAACATTATTCTATCTCTTTTTCGTAATTTATCGATCTTATCTCAGAGAACCCCTCTGGTGATGACGGATTACATGTCGCGACGCCCACGAACGAATACGCACATCCGTAATACAAGAACCACTTGTTTTTAAAAAAGACCAGTCCTTCTGTGAAGGTCGTGCCCGCGGCATATTGGCCCGTCTTTTCGAAGGGCAGTTCTGGCTTGAAGAAAGGTTGGTCCAATCGAGCCAGCAATCGTGTTGGTTTGGCATGATCAAACAAGGCTTGTCCACCCGCGTACGTGTTTGCCGGCACCGCGCGGTCGCCGATTTGAGCGTGATTCTTCCCGTTGTACATCACCAGGATCCCGTCGGTCGTTAACAGTGGTGGCGGACCTGCTTCTATCAGCTGGCTGTCGAAAAATCTCGGTCTCGGTCGCAAGACGATGGGCCCACGTTTCCAATGAATCAAGTCCTTGGAACTAGCGGCGTGCAAGGCTCGCTCTCCCCAGTACATCCAATATTTCCCCCGGATCCTGACCAATTTTGACCTGCCATATGTTATCTTGCAAAGAATCCCCCTGATTTCGTGAACCAGTTCATTTAAGGGAAATCAAAATGGACATCATCTTGGTGTTCGAGAAACATTTGATTACAAATTCTACATTTTGTAAATCTCCACACTGAAGAAATCACGAAAAGTTACTCGCATTTCCGGATTAATATCATCGGTTTTAAGGACTGTATGATTTTTATTACCATGGGTGGAATATTCGGCGTCGTCTCTCGTGGCGACTGTGTCCAAGATCTATTTTATGGAACGGATTATCACAGCCACCTGGGGACTTATCGCGGCGGTCTTGCTTGTTTAAACTCGGCCGGATTCAACCGGTCGATCCATGACATCACGAACAGCCAGTTCAGGTCAAAATTCGAGGATGACATTCAAAAGATGCACGGCCACAAGGGTGTGGGTGTTATCTCGGACACGGATGACCAGCCCTTGCTCATCGGATCTCGTCTCGGAACCTTCGCTATCGTGACAGTCGCCAGGATAAACAACATCAACCAGCTAGCCGAGGACTTGTTCAAGCAAGGTGCTCATTTTTCGGAGATGAATGGGGACAACATCAATCCAACGGAAATGATCGCCAAGCTGGTATGCCAAGGTGAAACGTTCGCGGCCGGAATCAAGAATGCACAAGATAAGGTCGATGGCTTGTGCCAGATTTTGTTACTCACGAAAGACGGCATATATGCAGCGCGTGACAAGTACGGGCGAATTCCTCTCATCATCGGTGAAAAATCCGGGACACACGCGGTCACGGTAGAGACCTGCGCTTTCTTGAACTTGGGCATCGAAACCACGCGGGACCTAGGTCCAGGCGAGATCGTCTTCATCAGCGAGGATGGCGTCGAGCAATTGCAGCCACCAAATGACAAGCTGCAGATATGCGCGTTCATGTGGGTGTATTATGGCTACCCCGCATCCAATTACGAGGGCATCAACGTGGAAGTCGTCCGCAACCGATGTGGTGCATGCCTGGCTCGCAAGGAAAAAATCCCGCTCGATCTCGTCACTGGCATTCCAGATTCTGGTACTGGACATGGCATCGGCTATGCCAACGAGGCCAAGGTGCCGTACGCGCGGCCGTTCGTTAAATATACCCCGACCTGGCCAAGGAGTTTCATGCCCCAGGATCAAGTCCAGCGCAATCTCGTCGCGAGGATGAAACTTATGCCGATCAAGGAATTCATCGAGGACAAGCGCATGCTTTTTTGCGAGGATTCTATCGTCCGTGGAACTCAGCTCCGCGATACCATCCAGCAGCTTTACAAGCTCGGCGCCAAGGAGGTGCACATGCGGCCCGCTTGCCCTCCGCTCGTGTATGGCTGCAAGTTTCTCAACTTTTCCCGGTCGAAATCGGATCTCGACCTCGCGACCCGACAAGCGATCAAGGAACTAGGCGGCGATGGCACCGGTCTCAAGGAATTCGCGGATCCTGATTCGGAAAAGTACAAGATAATGATCGAGAGCATCCGCAAGCAACTCCACCTGACGACTTTGAAATACCAGCGCCTCGATGACCTTGTCGAAGCAATCGGTTTACCGAAGGAGAAGTTGTGCACGTATTGCTGGGACGGCGTCGAGTGATCACGTTAATATTTTTAATTTTCTGATAATTTCCGCGTCATGCACTTCAAAGACCGTACCGTGCTTCACGCCAGGCGGGAACGACAGGAGCGCATCCACGGTTTCCCAGCGTGCCCCGTCCTTGCTTTTCACCGCGCCATATCTTTGCGACCGGAAATATTCATAGAAGATCCACCATTCCCGGGATCGCTGGTTCCAGAACACGCATGGCCCTTCTGCCCAGGTCGTCATGCCATTAGAACCATCCTTTTCAAGTATCGTTTTGGAAACCGGCTTATCCTGGATTTTCCATGGGCCATCGAGCGAGGGCGAGGTGGCGACGAGTATGTGTTTGCGTGTAAGCTCGCCTGGAGCATGGGGATCGTTGCCTCGCTCGTCCTTGAAGGCCATAAGATAGGTTTTCCCCTCGTGGTTGATGGAGGCATCGATGCAGTTAAAGCCAGGGTCGAAAAATAAGCGTGTCTTGGAAAAGGACTTGAAGTCTGTCGTCGCGCAAGCATAGATCCTATGGTTCTTGTAATCACTAGGCTTGTTTTTAGGCTCAAGAAACGCCGTGCCGACGGTGCTGCTCCAGAAGATGTAATATTCCCTCGTTTCCCGGTCATAAACCGCTTCGGGTGCCCAGGAATTTCGCGCGGTGTGAAACTCTTGCATCACGTGAATGACATCTTGCTCGGACCATTCCAGCAAATCGTGGCTCGACGCGTGGACGATGTCCGGCGAGGACCAGCCGTCGGTGCACAATAAATGGAAGATACCATCGGTCGCTTGGATGATGAACGGGTCCCGCCAGTACCCGGCTCCGACTTTGGATTCCAGGATGGGCATCTCTTCGTTACGCTCTTTCCACGTCAAGAGATCGCTTGAGATGGCCAGGTGAAGCGCGGGCGCAAATTCCCTGAAGAAACAGAACACGTACATCGGCATTTATCACGCCAAAACGGGTGTGGTTGTCATCCTCTACGAAGGATCCTTTTCCAAAAAATGATGCTCGAAACCGGAACTATCCTTTTATATGTCCAGACAAAAAAGCTGATTAAAACGCATATGAAACAGTTGCGTGGATACGAGGATTCTAATCGAACTGATGCAGAAAATCGATAAAAAAAGGCACGGGATCATTATGACCTTCAAGACATTAATTATCAAGGATTTGGAGCACAATCTCTTTGATTGGGCGACGAAAATCACCGATGGTGACGTGGCATTCATAATCGATCAGGATAGCAAGGTCATCTACGTGTGGAATGGCCAAAGAACATCCATGATCAAGAAATACGAGTCGGGCGTGATCGCCCCGAAATTGAAAAGCGTGCTACAACTTTATCCCTTTAAGATCACCATCGTCGAGCAAGGCGAGGAAAAGAACGAGTTAAAAGCCGAAGTCGAGAAGCTTCTGAACGGCGAGGGAACCCCGGTGGGTAACGAGGAGCGCGATAGCTTGGCATCCGCGATCGAGTCGCTCGCAGCGGCGAGAGCACAAGGTCTGGAGCTCACGGGTGGAGCGGCGACCGAAGCAGTGCCAGTTGCCGGAGAGCCTGCCAAGAAATCCACGGGCAAAGCCAAGGACGACCAAGCGGAATATCGAAAGTTGCTCGAGGGGAAGATTCAAGACATTTCCGCGGAAAACGAGACCCTCAAGAAGGATCTGGAGACCGAGAAAGCGAAACTCGATGACAAGATCAAGATCGTCGACCTTGAAAAGGAAAAGCTCAAGGTCGAAGCAGAAGCTGAAAAGAAAGAGGCCGAGGCGACCGCTCGCGATCTCGAGGCCAAGGTTAAGTACTTGGAGCTGGAAAAATCCAAGATACAGGGAGAAACCGGCGCGGCCCGGAACGAGCTCGCGGCGATGAAGGCTGCCGACGAGGAAAAGATCCAAGGCTTGCGATCGGAGATCGATGCCTTAAAAGAAGTGCTGAAGACTGACCTGGGCGCTACCAAGAAGGATCTCGAATCAGCACGGAAGGAAAACGATGCCTTGAAGAAGGAAATGGACGAGAAGATCAAGAAGATCAAGGAGGAATATGCGGAACGGGTGAAGCTCAATTTCTTCAACATGAAAGCGCTGCCCTCGGCCCCGGCAGGCACCGTGTGGTTCGAATCCATCGTGCAAGTGATCGCTGGGGATAAAACGGTATTCACGAAAGACGTCGACATGGAGAAATTAAAGGCGCTGGAGAACAAGCTGGAGAAACCAAAAGAGATCAAGCCAGAATTGAAACCCTCGTCGGTCATTAAAGCATCAGTGGTTCCGATCCCCGAGCAAAAAGCCACCGTGGTTCCATCTCCAGAGAAGAAAGCCACCGTCGTTCCTTCACCAGAGAAAAATGTGGAGGCGAAGGCTCTGGTGGAGAAACTAGCAGCTACCGTGGCTTCCGTTGTAAAGAAAGCAGAAACCAAGCCAGCTCCGGCAAAGATCGAGGCGCCGAAAGCGCAGCCACCACCTGAAGAATCCACCGAATTGGATTTCGTTAATATCGAGGACGAAACCGAAAAGCTGCGAGAGAAAAAGAAAAAAGGCGACGACCTGGATTTCCCGGATCTGGGATGATACCACTTTTTCCAGCAGCGCCTTGTTATTTCAACAATTCACGTTATTCGTATCGATCTTTTTTTTTTATATTTCATAACCGCATAGGAATTCCCCGGGCCGCGCAGTATTCCTTGACTTGCTTGATCGTCAGTTCCCTGAAGTGGAAAATCGAGGCCGCGAGCGCAGCGTCTGCTTTTCCAATGGTGAATGCTTCGAGGATGTGCTGCAGCGTGCCGGCGCCGCCAGATGCGACGACGGGGAGGCCTGTTGCCTCAGCAATCCCGCGCGTGAGCTCCAGGTCATAACCTTGCTTGACCCCGTCGAAGTCCTTCGATGTTGGCAAGATTTCCCCGACGCCCAGGTTCTTGGCCTCTATCGCCCACTTGATCGCGTCCTTGCCCGTGGATTTGGTGCCGCCGTGCGTCAACACGTCAAACCAGCAATATTTGTCCCCGATCTTGACCACGGTCTTGCCCGGGGCATCCGCGGGGGATTTCACGAACACTCGCTTGGCATCGATGGCGCAGACCACGCTTTTCGAGCTGTACTTATCGGCGATTTGTTTGAGCAAACTCGGGTCCTTGACCGCAGCGCTGTTCAGCGAGACCTTTTGGGCGCCGGAATCCAAAACGGCCGCCACGTCCTCCATCGACGCGATGCCGCCCCCGACGCAGAAAGGGATCGAGATGCCCGCGGCAACCTTCTTCGCAAGTTCGGTCATCGTCTTACGTTTTTCCACCGTGGCGGTGATGTCCAGGAACACGAGCTCGTCGGCCCCTTCTTTCTCGTAAAACTTTGCGAATTCCACCGGGTCTCCGGCGTCCTTGAGTTTCACGAACTTCACGCCCTTGACAACTCTACCGCCCTTCATGTCCAAGCAAGGAACGATCCTACGATACTTATTTGCCATACATTCACCTTGAAGTATTCTAAGTATA
>JAUQYW010000656.1 GCA_030587525.1 Candidatus Sigynarchaeota archaeon
CATTGCATGCGTGACCGCGTTCATCGCGGACTTGAAGTGCTTCGTGTAGGCGAAGGTGACCTTGCCACGCTTGGTATCGAGCACGGATTCGCCGACATATGATCCCCAGAAGATCGTCGCCATCCTGGTCCACTCGTCGCCCACGGAATACGGCACATCGAGGATGGTCGCCACGCTACTCTCGATCTTGGCCGGTATCGCGTGCTTGCCGGCATCAATGGCGATGATCTCGTCTTGCACGCGCAGGCCATCAGCCTTGTACGCCAAGGTGCATCCCTTGCTCGAATTTGTGTTCGCGGTCGCATCTTTTCGCGATATCTTGAGGAAGAGATTGCCCTCGACATTTTCTGCGAACATTTTCGTCGGCAATTTTCGCATGTCAACATCGATGATGAACACTGGCAATGTCGATAGCAGCTCGTCTTTCGGGTAAAAATGCGCGTTGAACGTGACCCGCACCTCGGCGAGGAAGTCGTTTGACTGCCCCGAATATGATATCGTGTTCATGGTTTGCGACATGAAGGTGGCGGGAAAGTGCTTGTAGCTTTTCGTGAAAGGCAATGCCTCGGTTTCACCCTCGACGTCAATGCCCAGGGCGAATTCCATTGCCTCATCATAGAACCGGCCAAGGCCCGAGTGATCGATCTTGGACTCGCGTGGCCGGAAGTTAAATTCAAACCGCGACCCGAAAATGCCAATGATGGCTTCCATGACGTTCACGATGGCGAACCCCGTTCCAGTTTATGCCAATTTCTTCAATATATTATAAGTTTTGCTGACCCCTTCCTCGTCGGAGATCGTCGCGGGCCCTTCCCATTCGATAGAGTACCAGCCATCAAACCCGGCCGCCTTCATAATGTCGATGATGGCCTTGTAATCGATGTTTTTCTCGTTGCCCTTCTCATCGAAGACGTGGGACTTCGCGTGGAAGAAATTCACGTTTTTCGCGATGGTCTTGATGTCCTTGAGCCGCGATTCGAAGGGCCAGTTCCCAGTGTCGCACGTCACGCACAAGCCTGGCACTTCCTTCAGCAATTTGGTGAGCACCTTGATGTCGGAGGTGAAGTACCCGTGGTTTTCGACGCCTACCTTCACGCCTAGCTCCTTTGCACGATTGCAGAGCGGCGTAAGGATGCGCTTGTAGATCTCGATGTTGAGATCAATCGCCTGGTAGATCGGAACCTTGTGGCTCGCTTGGAACCCGCCCGCGTCGAAGCGCATGTTCGGGATCTTCAACTCGCCGCAGATATCGAGCCAATCCATGGCCACGCCCGTGTGCAGATCGATGTACCCCTTGATTTGATCGAGGGAAAACGGGTTCCACACCTCGCCGAAGCCCCATAAAATGCCCACCGCGATGCCCGTGATGGCCAAGATTTCGAGGCCATACTTGCTCTTGAGATCTTGCTGGAATTTCTTCACGTTGGCCACATCGATGTCGGGCAAATTATGCTCGATGCTCGAATCGACGAGCTCGAGCCCCTTCAATCCCATCTTCGCCGCGCAAGCAGGGAAATCTTCCGTGTAATTCATTTTTTTCGAGGCAAACTCGTGCCTGAATGAATAATCACTAACGCCTATTTTCATGAGATGATGCCTCCACGTATCCGTGGCTTTCTTGCGGATTCACGGCACCCCACGACGTTACACGTGCGCGTGAATCCATTGCATACAACGATATCGATTTTTGAGCAGTTAAAGTTATGCCGGGGAAACCGCGCTTGCAGCATTGCTCATCCAAGCCAACCAACATAACCTGCTATCAAGTCGATGTCGAGGAAAAACACGACGATCACGCCGGTCGCCGCGTGCAGCAAGCAAGCAACAAACACATTCCGGAATTTCTTGTCGTAATAGATCATTGACAAGATGAATTCGAAGGTGAAGGCGATCATGGCCAAAATAAATGCTGGAAAATGGAGTATTGCGAAGAAGGATGCCGTGACGAACGCTGCTAAAAACCGTCTCTTCGATGGACTCGTGATCCGGGTGCTTTTTTCCAAGCCCTCCCGCATCGACGTGTTCACGTACACCAGGGTCGGTATCTGCTGGAACATCGCCCAAAAGATGTACCCTAAAAAATGCGCAACAACTTTCATGAAAGTTTGACTAAATACTTTGTCCTGGTTCACGATCATGGCGAAAGTAAACAAGAACAGCAAGACGGGCGTTCCGTATTTCGCGTGCCGCAACAAGCTTGCCTTGATGTTATCGGTCTTGAAAAAATAGAAAGCCGTGAACACTCCGAAAAACAGGAATTCCAGCGTGGCGATTATCACGTTCACTGCGGGATGCACAATACCCGCGATGAAGGTGTTGATCTCGCCGAGGAACGGGATCAAGCTCGTGAACGGCAAGAAGTTCACAAGGAAGATGAAATACCCGGCAAGGATCGTACCCACGATGAGAAAATAATTCCACGCCTCACGCCGTTGCTTGATAGATTGCAAGTTTTTCCCGAATCGCTTGATCGACGTGAAACCAAGGTCGTCAAGATTTCGCTTGCGAATGGCATGGGCAATCATTGCCATCCACGTTAAAAATGCCCCGACAACGAAATATCCCGCGTATTCAAAGAAAGTCGAATGCGTGATCACTCCAAGGGGCACCCAAATCCACCCCGCTGCCACGAGCCCGGGCAAAACGATAGCAAGTTCAAGTATCGGATTCGTGGATCGAACCTTCGCCTTGAAACGGTCTAAAAACCTGGTGCCGGTTTCCCGTTCACTAGTTTTCGCTGACGACGCGTTCTGCACGATCCGTGTCCTCCACGTATTCCTATGCCGTTTTTATTTCATTACTATTCCTATTCATCAAGAGCAAGTGGCTTGACTGCCCACACATAACTCGATTACATCTTCTGATTTAATACTTTTGATATGATTGCAGTTTCCTTTGAGCTTTTCGTGCTGACAATGAAACTTGGAAAGTGAGAAGGTGAATCCCCAGACGTGAAACCTCAAATTTGTTGGGATACTCGTTACCGTGACATGAAAATCATCGTGAAATTTCGAACGATGCTCAACGTCGCCTGGGGCACAAAGGTAAACAACAAGGAGGCTTTTTACTTCATGCGTGGCTTTCCAGGAACGTTTTTGCTCACGGAACGCCGTGCTATCATCGTCGCGGCCTTCACCGAGAAGCAAGGCTTGTTCAAGAAGAAAAAACTGCACCAGCTCTGCTTTGAAGCGGGCCTTCACAAGGTGAAAGAATTCAAGCTTGACATGATCCCCCAGCGGCGCATTATGTCTGCGCACATCACTTTCTACGCGCACGGCCAGCTCGCCGAGGATGCCATGATCCAATTTCTCCGCATCAATCCAGATATATGGACGGCAATATCAGCACACTTGCACGATCTCAAGATAAAGAATCCCGTGGCAGATGCCGGCATCGTGCTCGTCGATACTATGGATCCGCGTGCGTGGCTGAATGACCGGTATGATCTTCAGTCAGATAAAGGTGAATAAAACCAGGAAATAACACGTGCTGCATTTGCTCAAGAACAAGTTACTACTCTTTTTCGTTCAAATAAGAGATACCGGAGTATTTGTGATTTGTTTTAGTTGAGCTTGAAAAATATGAAGGAGAATATTAAGAAAATTAAAAAAAAGGTTTTTCTACCTTTACTAGAATACTGGTAACGAGATCAATCCGTTACCGAGGTTGATGCTGCAGAATAAGCCGAGGAAAATCGAAGCGGTCAATCCCATCACGCAGATCAGCGTGTTGATGCTCGGACCGGCGGTGTCCTTGAACGGGTCACCGACCGTGTCACCAGTAACTGCTGCTGCATGCGCCGGGGAGCCTTTTCCACCGAAATTTCCTTCCTCGATGTGCTTCTTCGCATTGTCCCAGAT
>JAUQYW010000676.1 GCA_030587525.1 Candidatus Sigynarchaeota archaeon
GAACGAAAGAAGCAAACCCTGCTGAAACTCATGAAAGAGGTTCCTGTCGTCGATGTCCTGGAGATCCTGTCAAAAACATTGCCACGCAGGTGCGTGCGATTTCTAGAGGCCGAAGAAAAGGTTGCAAGGAAAGTTCATGCTATGCTCGGAGCAAAGCTCGAGTTCGCCACTATCGGATAGCAAATTGGGGGCATGAACAGAAATCGGTGAGGACGATGTAGAGAAGAGCATGGCGGGATCGAAAAAAGATAGGAAGCAGGCAGATCAATCGAGGATAAAACCAGTAAACCACGAGAAAAAACAAGCCCATCAACGCCGAAATCAAGTTTTCCAACATTTACCCAAACACCAGTAAAAACGAGCGTTATACAGCCTCAAAGTCCAACTGCATCCCCGGGGCAAGTTAGCGTTGCCACGATCTGTCCAAATTGCCATAACCGATATTCAATCCCATCCTTCAATCCGGAAGCTCCTCCAACATGTCCTACGTGCAACAAACCACTGTCTCGCCTTGTCCTATGCCCTCATTGTGATCAGGAGGCGATAATTGACCGACAATTCTATGCAACGTATAAAAACAAGGAAATACAATGCTCCGGATGCGGTAAAAACTTCACACTTGGATAGATTTCATCATTATTTGACTTTTTCTTTACTTTTTTTCCCAAATCATAATGATTGCGCATTCTCTCTACCAAATGAGAGAAACTTGACCCGTTTCTACCTTTACGCATTTCTCTTCTTTTTAGCAAATTCCTTGTGCATTTCAAATAGCTTGCCACGTGCGTGCATTTTTTTGCATTTCGTGCAGAAATACCCTTCGCCCTCACCATCCTTGCCGACTTTGACATCCGTGCCAATTTTGACATCCATGCTAACGGTGGTGGCAGCAGCACCTTCGATGCCAAGGATTTTGAGCGCCGCGTGCACCTGCTTGACCTGTTCCGGCGTTTGCCGCGTAAACAAGCGGTCATCGTACAAGCTGAATTGCTTGACCGCGTGGGCCACGATGCCGATGATGATGTCGACGACGCGCCGGGGATCTTCCATAATCGCCACGTGGTCCTTTCCAAGCGCTTCTTGCCATATCGTGTTGATTTTTTCTTCATCAGATGCGCCATATTTCACGCGCAAGATGTAGGTATCGAATTTCTTTTTCAATTCCTCGAATATCGTCGCGCTCTGGACATCCGCATCAATTTTATCGCCGATCAAGCCGAATATGCCCGACGCAGGCAGGGTTGGATAATAGCCTTCATCGCCGATGAACACGAAGATCGGCCGTGGATCTTTCATGGCACTCGGCATCTCGCATCTTCGGGCGTAGTAATACGCTACGAGCTCGTATGTCTCGCAGCATTGCCCCCCACCACCGCCTTCCGGGAACAGGGACTGGATGTTGTGATCCAGCTCCCGTCCCTTGGCAAAATCGGTGACCTGGAGCGGGTATTGGTCGCACGTGGCGTCGCCGGTCGCGCAAAATGATATCTCGAAGGTGTCGCGCAATGCAGTGGGCAAGAAAAGGAGGATCTCGTTGTACAGGATGCACAGCTTTTCAAATATCATCTGCGGGTATGTTTTCATGGACCCGGTCACGTCGACCGCCACGACGAGCGGGAGCTTAGCCTTGGTGATGAGAATTTTACCGACTGGTGGCGGGAGTGCTTTCTTATTTCCCTCGTATTTCCGTCCCGCGTCGATGTTATACGATGCTGCGCTTTTTTTCACGACGTCCGCATCAGTTGAGGTGTCGTAATCAGATCCATAGCCGCCCATGATGTTCACTACTTGATACACTATAGCTTGCATCTCTTTGAACTTCTTATCCAAGAAGTTCGCCGCATATACATCTCGCAAACCTACAAAAAAAGGATTTCCCTGGAACTGCTAAGAAATGGCTCCCGCATATTTGTTATCTTTACGAGCGCATCATCGATTAAACACTACTGATCGTGATTATATTTGATGGATAAGCAAGAAACGGTAACTCGTTCTACCAATGAAAAAGATAAGCCGCAGAATGCAAATGTGGAAGCTGTACCGAAGAATATGGCCGTGATATCCCTTCTTGCGCATTGCTTTCTCTTCGTGGCGACTAGCATCCTCGTGTTCACCATAGGGGGATACAACTACTTCATCCCGGACGAGATGAGACTGCTGCTCCGTGGATTGATTGCTGCCTCCTTCTTGATCGTTACGGTTGGAATGTACCGTCACGACAAGCTTCACAAATACCGGCGCGTCTCGCTCGCTTTTTTCGCGGTGGCCACTGGCATCTTTCTTGCATCGATCTTTGGCGGATGGTGGCTTTTAATTCCGGGCTTGATCAAGGATTCCGTTGAAGGATGGGCGCTTGCCAAGGTTGCAGAGGCAGTGCCGATCATCGCGGCCATATTACTCCTGGTAAAACTCGATGGCGGTGAAGCACACGCGCTGCTTCTCGTTGGCGGGAATAAAAAGCGAAGCCTGGTACTCGGTTTGCTCGTCGCCCCGCTCGAACTGATACAGTTTGCGACCATGACGGGATTCACGCTCAATGTTGGAGCTGAGGCCATCGGCGCGTGGCTACCATGGATGATGGTATTCGCCGTCTCTAATAGCTTGATGGAAGAGCTCATGTTCCGAGGCCTTTTTCTCCAGCGTTACGCAGAATTGCTCAGGCCAAAGACGTCCTTGCTTCTAACATCCGTGATTTTCGCAATCTTCCATGCGGTGTTGCTCCCGTTCATGGGATTGGCACTCGTGATGGCCTTCATTGTGTTCACATTCATCCTCGGGTGGATCTGGGGCTCGATCATGCAGAAGACGGGCAGCATTTGGGGCGCGGTGCTCGCCCACGCCGTGGGCGACGTACTATTCGTACTAGCTGCATTTGGAGTATAATTGGCCAAGATTCTTCAAGCCACGGGGGGACGTAAACCCTCCGGGTGGTATCACGAACAAGTGCATGCTGATGTTGGGGGTAACCCGAGGCCTGCGCCATCTGAGTTTATAAATCCCGGGTTTTAATTTCATCTATGGACGTGAAAGTTGCGAAATCTCTCGACGAGTTCGCCAAAGCCGTCATTATCCGGTACAAGGTATTCGTCGTTGAGCAATGTTTTTCCGAGGATATCGAGATCGACGAGCATGAAGCCAGCGCGACGCATCTCATCGCGGTGGATGGAGGCAAGGTCGTCGGCACGGCACGGGTGTACAAGGAGGGGCAAGACGTGCGGCTCGGCCGGATGGCAGTCGAGAAGCAGTGGCGAGGCAAGGGCGTTGGAAGGGCACTCGTGGCGGCTGCGAAGGTCGAAGCGAAAAAAATCAGGGGTAACTATCTCGTCGCGCACGCGCAGGTCCAGGCGCTCGAGTTTTACGAAAAAATGGGATTAAAAAAGGCCGGCGAACCATACATAGAGGACGGGGCGCCACATGTGATCGTGCGGTGCAAACTGTGATGATCACGCCATAAATTTTGGCCGTAGTACTTATTTATGCGAACACGACGACATCGATATCATCCTTGAATACTCGCAACCAGAATCCAGTGCACGAAACATGCCCGATGAACCCGAGAATAAACAAGAAGGAGAAGCCAAGGCACCAGCCGTGGCCTCTCCTGAAAAGCAGATGTCAAGCGAGGACATCTGGCAGAATATCGGGTTCCATAGACCTCTAGGTGGCTTTTTTTACAATCTTTTCTTCTGGTTCTTCGGGATTTTCTTCGGCGCCTTTATCGGGGGCTGGCTGTACAACCTCATGTATCCCTTTCCCGAATCGCTCGGGTATAAAGGTGCAGCGACAGCGATTTGGGGATTGTTCTTTCAAATATGGGATCTCGGCACGGCCAACGTCGTAAATCGATATCTTGGCGAGAACAGCGTCAAAAATCCCAAGAAAATGATCTTGTACGTGCAGTACTTCATTTGGTACCAGTCGTTTACAGGATTGTTCCAGGTGACCTTTATTTCGATCTACGCGCTGTTCTTCGTGCCAAGCTCGCAGCTAGCGTACGCGGTCTGGATCATGGTGTTATTCAGCACGGTGCAATATCCGGGCTATCTCTGGATTTTCAAGGACATCCTCGGCTCGCTTCAGCAATTCCACCGCACGAACATCCTTGGTTTTCTCACGGGCGACGTCATCCAGCGTGTCATCGAGATCGTATTCGTGCTGATCGGCCGCTGGGTGGGCGACAACAATCCGGCGATCGGGGCAATTATGGGTATCGCTATCGGCTCCGTCATCGGCACCTACGTCGATGATTTCCTGTCCATGGGTGTCTGCGCGTGGTTTTTCAAGTCAGCGCTGAGCAAGTACAACGTCCAGGTCCGTGACTGTTTCCGCCACGAGTTCGATCGCAAGCTCGCCAAGGACGTGCTGACCTTCGGTCTCAAGACAGGTATCCCGCACTTGCTTTGGCCCGCCGTTAGCTTGTATTCTCTCTGGCTCTGGCTCACGCTCGTCCCGCAGTACACGACCTTCTCTGCGATAGCCGGCTTCGCCGGGATCTTCGGCGGCCTCGTCGGCATGAGCCTGGACCTCGGCGGCGCGATCAGCGAGTCGTTCCTCAACGATAAGAAGAAGCTGGCGCAGTATTACATCGCCCAGAGCTGGCGTTTCATCGGGTTCATCCAATGGCTCATGTCATCCATCACGGTGCTGATCATCTTCATCTACGAGGACATCGTCCGCCTCGTCGGCCTCCAATATTACATCCTCGGCGTCATCTTCATCGTGCCAAAGATGGTGCGTGATATCCAACAGCCATACAACAACGTCTCCGAGGCCATCATCACGCAAACAAACCACCCGAACATCTCGTTTATTATGCATTTGTTGGAAGATATCCTCGTGTTCGTCGACTGGACCGTGTTCATCTTTTGGCTCCAGTTACCCCAGCGTTACGGCATAATCGCGATCGCGTGGCTCATGCCGTGCGGCGAGCTGCCCGCCATCGTCGCCAAGGTCGCCATCAACTACGTGCTCATCCACAAGCGCATCCTCAAGCTTAAATTTTCGTGGTGGCAGACGTTCGGCGCGCCTGGACTCGCGTCCGCGTGCGTGCTCGGCCTGGGCTTCGCGTTCTATGGCCTCGTGTACGTGCCCGTGAGGGCCGCGTTCGGTTTCTTGCCCGCGATCATCTTGATGGCGGTGTATGGCATCTTGATCACGCCGTTTTACATCTACGCGCCGTTGACCGCCCTTTTCGGGGGCTGGGATGACGGCACGCTCAAGATGTTCAAGATCGCGGCGAAAATATCAGGACCAAGCAAGTTCATCACGATTCCCATGTCGAAGGCGCTGGAATGGACTGCCAAGCGGTCGCGGCTCCACAACCGGTTCAGATTCGATGACGCCGGCGCGCTGCAAGAAGCAAAGGAGCTCATGGAGCAGAAAAACTTGTTCCGGAAGGAGAAGATCGGCGTCCTCTGATGGTCCTCGAAGTGAACCGGGCGGGGAAAGCTTGAAATTGCATGCCCACGAGCTCTATCCATCGAAACGAGATGGCTCGACCATGACAAACGAACCCGCATCTCCCGCGATGGAAACCGTGGCCGGCGGCACCCGGCAGCCAGGCAAGAACTCGCTGGTGCAGCGCGCCGTGCAGTTCATTGCTGCCAAAAAACAACGAACTGCGAACGAAAAGCGAGAAAAGCAGCAATTATGGAACCGCGTGGGGTTTCATCGCGTCGCCGGGGCTTATCTGTACGGTTACATCCTCGCACTCGGTGAAGCCTTGCTCGGCATCGTGCTCGTCGCTGCCATCTTGCCCATCTTCCTCCCGTACCCCGAGATCACCGGGTACAAGAACATGTCCGCGGCCTTCCTCGGCTTCTGGTTTGGCTTGTTCGACCTTAATCTGGGAGGGGGTGGTGGATTTTCGGACGGCATGATGCGCTTCATCGGGCAATACAGCAGCAGCGACCCCCGGCGCGCCTTGAAGTTCATTCAATTCTACATTTGGTGGCAAATGTGGACGGGGCTTGTCCAGGTTACTGTCTTCGCAGCCATCGCCTTCTCCTATCTCGTGAACACGTCGCTGAGTTACTTGACATGGTTCATCTTCGCGGAAATGCTCGTGCAATACCCGGGCATGCTCATGATCATGAGCGCGAGCCTCAAGGCGTTCCAGCGCGGCGACAAGCTCGGCATCCTCGTGTGGCTACAGAACACTGTTTTTCAAGGAAGCGTTAACATCGTGTGCATGATCATCGGGAAGATGTGGGGTGCCAGCGACCCGCGCATCGGGGAGATCATAGGCATCACGGTCTTCTACATATTGTCCATGTTCCTCGACGATTGGCTCAACCTCCTCCTCGGAGGATATTTCTTCAACCAGGTGCTCAAGGACCGCGGCATCAAGGAAGGGCTCCGCGCCGTGATCACGCCAAACTTCGACCGGGCGGTCGTGAAGCAGTGTATGTTGTTCGTGGGGAAACAATGGATAGGCGGGCAGGTCCTGGGCATCTTCAACTACTTCATCGGGCTCTACATCATCGTTACTCTGCCCAGCATGGCAACGTGGACAGGCTTGCTCATGATCCCCGCGTTCCTCGGCCACCTCGTGTCGCATCCCGGGTCTCTTATGGGACTCGCGTCGCCCGCGATCTCCGAGGCCTACAACAATGGCAAGAAGGAATTGACCCAGCACGTCCTCGCGAGTGCATTCAAGTATTATTGCATCGTCACGGGGTTCATGTTCACGTCGCTCGTCATCATCAGCCCGCGCGTCATCATGACCGCCGTCAGGGCCTTTCCAGCCTTGCAAAGTTACCAGCTGGGCATCGTCATGATCCCCGTCGTCATGCTGGTTGACATGACGGGGCCATTGCGGGGTATGTGGGGCATGATCTTCGTGGCATGCGACAGGCCGATGCCCCCGATTTACTTGAGCTTTATTTTTACCCTTCCGGGCTACGTCTTAAAGTTCCTCTTCATCTGGCTCTGCATCGGCATCAACGTGCTCCCGGTCTGGTACTTGCTGATGGTGCCCGATTTCATCAACGGCATGCTGCAGACCATCGTCGCCTTCGCCTGGATCCAGCGGAGCGTGATCAAGATTCGTTACAAGAAGATGTTTTTCCAGGGCATCGCCGCGCCAGTGGCTGCGTGTGCTTGCTACGCCGGCGTCTTGATCCTCTTCTCGTTCACCGCGTGGAACGGCTTCGAATCCTTGCTCTGCATGGTCCTTGGTACCGAGGCGGGCTTGATCGTCATGGGCATCACCATGCTGCTATGCATGATATTTGTCTTTCCCGGCATCTTCTACTGCCCGTTCCTCAGCCTGGCGGGAACCTGGGACGACTATACAATGGAAGAACTGCGCAAGTCCATCGAGCTGTCGGGGCCGAGCAAGTGGGCGATGGGCTGGATGTTCGCGATAACAAGATACTTCAGCCGGTTCTGCAAGTGGCGGAATGCACATCCGTTGTCCAATTACGAGGCCATCGACCGCGAGATGCGAGAACTAGTGGAAAAGTCTTGAATTGATCCTTTCCATCTTCATGAAACGCACTTATACAAACCACCGGGAAACCTTTTTGTAGTCGGTATATGGTAATGTCGAGCATGAAATGGATAACACGCGAGAGAGCCAAGGTCGATCGCATCGCGTGCCCGTGGCTCATCAAGAAATTCGTTGATCACACCGCCGAGTTTTTCTTCGCTCCAGCTGGTGAAGTCATGGCCAAATCGAAAGAGCTAGGCGCGACACCGTTCGACGTTGAGGGAGCAGAGCTCATGCATTTTAAAATGAAAAACGAGGAACGCGTGTCGTTCGATGCTATCATTGAAAAATATAAGATCTCCGATCCGGCGGCGCTTGAATTGGCAAAAATAGTCCGTGGTGCCGATGCAAAGATAACAAATCCACCTGCAGAAAGCGCGGGCCTGATCGCTGCGGCTGCCGGCTTCCGGGAGATTGCCAATGATGACTTCGACAACCTGCGCCTGCAATTCCCGCTTTATGACGCGCTGTATGCCTTTTGCCAGCTGAAGGTGAAGAAGAGACAAATGCAATAATTGTTCGGGGAGCATCCACATGGCTCTGGAAATGAAAGGATCGTTGTTGGCGAAGATATATATAACGAAATCACTCCGCGTGTTCAGCAGCGCCTTGATGAGCATCGTTTTACCCGTTGCATTGCTAGCGGATGGCTATGGCCTCGACTTTATCGGTCTCATCACGACGCTCGTGATTTTATCGAACATCCCATTCAATATCTTGCTCACGTTTTTCATCAAACACATCGGAACCCGAAAGATTCTCGTGCTCCTGTCGATACTCATGGCCGCGTCGGGTATGCTATTTTTCTCGAGCACGCACCCCGCGATCATCGTGATCGCTGCTATCCTAGGCATGGTCAGCCCGAACGGCACGGAAGTTGGTCCCTTCCAGAGCGTGGATCAATCATTGCTCTCCTCGATAGGAACGGAGGACCGTCGCACGCTGCGATTGAGCATGTACAATTTCATCGGCTACATGGCAGCGTCGGCAGGTTCGCTGGTCAGCGGGTTGCCCGATTTTTTTTCCGCAACGGGACTAAGCATCCAGCTATTATTTCTCGTATATACCACGTGTGCCGTTATACAAGGAATAATCCAAGCCTCGATGAAGGAACACCGCGAAGAGAAGAATGACGGAAAAAAAAACGTCCTGGATAACGAGACAAAGAAATTCGTGGCAAAGATCTCCGCGTTGTACTCCGTCGATGCGTTTGGGGGTGGTTTCATCGTGAAAATTCTTCTCGTGACGTGGTTTTCCGTCAGATTCGGCATCGCTCTGGGCTCCCTCTCGTTCATCTTTTTCGTGGCAGACGTGATCACGGCAATTTCCATCATTACCGCGCCGCTGGTCGCGAAACGCATCGGGTTACTCAAGACCATGGTCCTCACCCATCTTCTCTCGAATATTTTCTTGATCTGCGTGCCGCTCGCCGCGGACTTGTCATGGACCGTTATTTTCCTCTTCTTACGGCAATCGATATCTCAGATGGACGTGCCCACCCGTCAGTCATACATGAATGCCATCATCAAGCCAGAGGACCGGGCTGGTTCCGCTGCAATCACGAACACGGTACGCACTATCTCCCAATCGATAAGCCCGCCGCTTGCGACTGCTTTTATCGATGCATCCCAATACGTGCTACCTTTTGTACTTGGTGGGGGGTTAAAAATCGGATACGATTTTGCTATTTACCTGGTTTTTCGCAAGATGAAGCCCCCGGAGGAAAAAAAGGGCCATATTTAACCCTTTAACTACATGATAGAGTTATTAAGGCACTACTCGATCTTGTAGATGCAACGTGACGAAACCTTGAAATTTCTGTTCGAGGCAGATTTAC
This sequence comes from Candidatus Sigynarchaeota archaeon, assembly GCA_030587525.1. Classification (GTDB taxonomy): domain Archaea; phylum Asgardarchaeota; class Lokiarchaeia; order Sigyniarchaeales; family Sigyniarchaeaceae; genus Sigyniarchaeum; species Sigyniarchaeum tengchongense. The sequence goes on from JAUQYW010000676.1 coordinate 9,330, forward strand.
CATGAAAATCAATCCTCTCCCAAAAAAGTTCATCATCTTTTCTGGTGGTGGTGGTATCGTCGAACGGGTTCAGCGGGTGCACCTGGTCTCGGGCGTCAACCGCTTCGAGGTCGGCGAGGTGCCAGCAGCGTTCGATCCTAGTACGACCACGGTATTCTTTCCAGATCCCGTTGAAGAAGTGACCCTCCTCCAGGTCGACGTTAAGCGGCCGGACAAGTTCATCGTGAACAACTTCATCACCCGCGAACAAAATGCATCCAATGCCATCATTCAGAGCAGTGCTGACCTTCGTGGCACCAACAGGGACCAGATCATAGATTTGATCGAGTCTGCTCATTACCGTCGCTACGAGGATATGGCAGGTACCATCGTGATTTCCCTTGAATCAAAAACCGAGCAAGAAATCACCATGGGCATCAAATATTTCCTGGAAGATTCCCGGATCAAGTGGGAACCTAGTCTCCACATCAAGATCGACGAAAAAAAGGGTGTAGCGACCGTTGAAGGCTTCATCCTTGCTATGAACAACACGGACACGAGTTACCCAACGTGCGAGGCCAGCTTCGCCGAGTTCGAGATGCAAACCGATGTAGCTGAAGCCATCGCTAAAGAGGGGTTCTTGAACAATCTCGAAGCAGAACAATCTGCACAAAATGTTATGCCCGCGAACCGTATGATGAAAGCGGTCAAGCAATCGAAACATTTCATTTATTGACCGGAAAGGAAAGGAGGCTGAATTGAATGAAGATCACACTAGATTCAAGAAAAAGCGTTCGATTGAACTGGTTCAAACAAGAGAACGTTCCATATTCCATCATGCGTGAGCTGGAACTCAGCTACACCCTGGACTCCATATCCCAGGATCTATTGTACCAGACAATAAAAAAGCACTACATGTTTTCGACCTTGACCCAGCCAATTCCTGAAACCAAGATCATCCTCTTTGACGAGGAGTTGCCACGCGGCTACTTGTCAACTAAGGGCAGCATCGGCGACAAGATCTCGACGGAGAACGACGAAGACCTCGACATGAAAGTTACCGATCGCATCATGAAGCTCGACCAAGGCGAGGAGAAGATCACGACGAGGCCGGTTCCCCCGGCAGAAGCCCACATCTACAAGGAAATCCAGGTCCGGGAGCGCCGCGACAAGATCAAGCGCAAGATCTCGATCAAGAACGACACGGACAAGCTCATCAAGGAAGCCATCGTGACCTTCATCGAGACCAAGGAAATCACCTTCGTCGATAGCGCGCCCAAGGTTTCGAAATCAGCACCGCCGGAATACAAGTGGAGCATCGAGATCCCGGCGGGAGCCACGGTCTCAATCGAGCTGCAAGTCGAGACGTACACGAAAACCACCTACAAGATAGAGAAAGAAAAGCCAATGCTGGCAAAATGATATGCCCTTTTTTTTATATCTTCGTATTGTGCATAAGAATACGACTATTATCTCACAAAAATGCAAAAACGGCGTTTATATCTTGAAATGCAGGATGCCTTCCTTATCAATTTCCATCTCGATCACGCCCGTGTCAACAAACTTCACGAGCATCTTCTTGATACAATCCTTGCAAGAGTAAAATGGCCCTTTCTCCTTGTATTCTTCTTCATCAAGTCTATTGATGATCACTTGAAACCAAACATCTTTTTTTTTCTTGTTACACACGAAACATCGGATAGAACCTTCCACGGGAAGAAAACTCACGGTGATATTTCCTGCGGTAAAATCATGAGGTATCATGTTATCTCACGAGAGTATTTTTCAGTGCACAGCTGCAATGCATACAATTGATACAAATAAACATTCTACTATCTGCCAACATGACCAAGAAAAAAAGGTAATCACTGCAAAATGATCTTGCTTCTAATATATCCATTCTATGAACGCAAATGATATTTTTTTTCGATCTCTTCCCGATTCGGGCGAAAAACACGATATGCGACCCTTGAACGAGCAATTTTTATCGATGGCACTTCTTCCAGGTCACCGCGTGCGTCCCTCGTTTTTTAACTACGGCAAGCTTCATATAACGGCGTGAAACACCTCAATCGAAAGGTGGAAACATCGCCTTGCAAGAGAAGGTGGAATCAACATGTCTAAAACACTGGAATGCGTTGCCAGGGCATATTTGGGCGAGTCCCAGGCAAGAAATCGCTACACGTTCTACGCAAAAATTGCAGCTGACGAGGGCTTCGAGCAAATCGCTGCGATTTTCCGCGAGACTGCCGACCAAGAGAAAGAACATGCGAAGAAACTGTTTCTCATCATCCAGGATTTGAAGAAAAAGGAAAAGGCGACCGAGCTCAAGATTGACGGCGTCGGTGTCCCCATGGATTTCGGCACTACTCTCGATAACCTGAAAGCGGCGGCGGCCGGGGAAAAATACGAGCAACAAATCATGTATCCCGATTTCGCGAAGATCGCTGAATCAGAAGGAAACAAGGATATCGCGATTGCGTTTGGCACGATCAAGTCTGCGGAAGTGCACCACGAGGAGAGGTACAACAAGCTGATCAAGGAAGTCGAAGGAAAAACCTTCTTCAAGAAAGCAAAGAAGGTTTACTGGGTTTGCAGGGAATGCGGGTACATGTATGAAGGAACCGAGCCACCCGCGAAATGCCCGCTCTGCGGAAAGCCAATGTCGTTCCAACAACTCAAGGTTGAAGAGTTTTAAGGAATATATATATCGCCAATTTCTTCTTTTTTTCATTGCATCTTGTTTCATTGAATTAACGCGATTGCTTTATCGATGGCGACAACGCATAAAAAAGAAAAGCGTAATCACGAAAAGAAAAAGAAAGAATTAGATTGGAATTTCCCTGTTGCACTTCGGGCAAGCAAACGCCATCCCGGCGTACTGCCGTAGATAATCCGGCTTGAGCACGAAGGTTGCACCGCAACCGGGGCAGACCACGGTTTTATTACCAACGGCCTGGGGAGTTGCAGCAGCGGGAGCCGCTGTCGATGCTGCCGCCGGTTTCATTGTCCCAAAGCTCACTTGTTGCCCGGTCGGGCCCGGATAGGGGCGCTCCTGGATCGCCCCGGGCGCGGAGCTAAGCAGTGCAGGTTGGGACGCCGAGGGTAATGCGGGCTGCGTCGTGGCAGGTTTCGAGTAGAGTGTCGTTGTGCCCTGGGCGGGGATCATGGCTTTCGCCCCCGGGGTTCGACCCGTTGCCTTTGCCTTGACAATCTTCTTCTGCCGCAATACAGCCACGACGGCCACGACGGCGCCGATCCCGACGATGATGACGATCCACCCGCCTTGGTTCAAGAAGGTGATGAATACATCCAAATTTTCATCGATGATCAGGACAGTAAAAGTCGTGCGCACGGTGTGTATGCCATCGCTGCAAGTGAAACGATAGTCATGCGACGGCCCGCCACCGGCACGGATTTCCGTGTAGTAAATGCAACCGTCACTATACTCCGTGTCGGAAACATTAACTTTTTGCATAGCGTATACCATGCTATCAAGGGTCACGTAGATGGTCGTAGGTGCATCGTTGTCGGCATCCGTGTACACAATCGAGAACCGGTACATGCGATTCTCGCTAAACACTCGCCCCACGACAGCATCCGTCAATGTCGGTGCAACACCTGCGTTATAGAGGCGCAGCGAGAAGAACGTGCTCCAGTTCCCGTGGAGTCCTTGATACACGGGGCGAACCCGCCAGTAATATTGGCCGATAAACGCCCCTAGGTTCTCGATAATGTTCGTTGTGGATGGTGATTCGGGAATGCTGGACAACGACGTTGCTATGATAGTAAAGGATGACGATGCCGATATTTGCCAATCATATACGATGGTGCCGAACGTTGGTGCCATGCTGGTCCACGAGAATGTGATGCTCCCGTTCGCCATAGACGATCCATTGGCCGGGTTCAATAGATTTAACGGGGATGTGCGCAGGCCGAAAACCTTTACATCATCGATGATCCATCCCCGGTACGTGTTTGAACCGTCCGAAGAGAAATAAAACCGGATCTGGACCGCATTTCCGCTCGCGCCACAATAGGCGGATATATTGTACGTGAGCTTTTGCCACGGGGCAACGGTGCCCGAGTTGACATACAACTGGGTCCACGAGCTGCCGCTATTAGGCCGAATATAAACGCGGCAATAATCCCAGTTGCTCTCCGTGTACATCCAGTGGTAGAATTCCAGGTAGGCCGTCCGGGCAGTTCTCAAATCGAAGGGCACAGTGATCAGCTCGGCAACGAGGGAGTTGGTGTACATTCCAGTCGCTTCAGAACCGCACCACGCGGCATGGGTTGGCGAGTGATCGGGATCCCACGTCCACGCGTCACCCCAGGGCTTCGGCCACGTGCCCGTGATGTGCCATAATCCTGACACGGTAGACCATTTCGACGTATCATTCTCGAAATCTTCGAAGAAAATGGTGCTGTTGGAATAAGCGTTGATGAAGGGGTTTACCTCCGGCCCGGGTAACCACGCGGACGAGTTCGAGAAACCGCCGTCGTAGCAATTCACGCGGAACTGGTACATACCCCATAGGAGCGTCGTGGCGTAGTAATACAACTTGCCATCAATGACATTCGTGTCGCCAACATTCGCCGCGATCATCGTATGCAGGGTTCCATTGATACTGATGTTGATTGCACGTACCATATTGTTGTCAATATCATTGTAAACCGCCGTGAAGTTGAAGACCGTCACGTTGATGCCAATGGCCGGCGTGACCGACAGACCCGATAGCCACGGCGCTTGGACGTTCGATTCCGTGACCACCAGTACTTGGGTTCCCGTCACGTCCGTGAATAAGCCATCGTTGCACGAGAACGAATAGGAGTAAAACCCGGGAACCAGCAATGTCGTGTACTGGTAGAGGCATCCATCCGCGTAGTTGGCATCGGCGGGATTCTGTTTTTGCATGGCATGGCTCGTGCCATTGATGCTCACGTTCACGTATTGCGGCGCGTTATTGTCCGCGTCCGAATATAAAACGGTGAAGTTGAAAGCCGTGCTTTGCGTTCCCGTTGGAGGATTGACCGATCCACTAAATAACGCGGGGCCTGCATTGTTGGGAATGACCGTCAACACGAATACTTTCGACCAGTTTCCCGAGAAGACGTCGTAGATGGCATGGACACGCCAGTAATATGTGCCGTTGAGCGAGGCGAGACCTGCCGTGATGCTCGTGTTGGTCGGTGTCTCGGCAATGTTGTCGAATTCCAGAGCGATGGACGAAAAACTTGGGCTGCTCGAAATCTGCCAATGATACTTGATAGGCCCGAATGGAGCCCCGAGATTATTCCAGGTGAAGGGGATGTTTATGTTGAATCTTGAAGTATTATTTGCTGGCGATATGAGCGCAACGGTGCCATTCATGCCTTCACCATATCGCAAGAGATTGTCCAGCAACGTGTTGTAATTACCCCGGTTGTTGTATGCCCCATATTCGATGGCCAAGCCCACGTAGATCAGCAAGCCACTTCCAAACACGCGGGTAAACAGTCGTGGCTGTTGCAGCGCGCTATCATAAGCCAGCCGTTTTTCAGTGCCCGTGAGCCCGGTGAGATATGATTCGCTCGAAGAGCCTAAACCGCTGAGCCCTGCTCCTGTAATGCCGGCCATGATCGGGTGGCTTGCATAACTCGCGTTGACCGCGATCGTGTCAGCGGTATTTTCAAGATCCGTGTACCCACCAGGCAGCGTACCCGGGAGGTCGTGTGATGCGTCGTAATGCCAGAAATGCATCTGGAGGACCCCGCCAGATGACACGTATGCTTCCAGCCATGCCCGCACCGATGGTTGCGTCAACGCCGTGTAAAACGCAGTGAGCTGGTTCGATTCGATGATGACCTTGTCATAGGGTGCGAGGGAAACGACCCCGAACGACGCGCTTGTATACACCGTGTACGTGATGCCGAGGGCGGTTAAATGGGTAGCAACTTCATTGTAACCCCACGGCAATGCGTTTCGGAATATCGCGACGTTCTTGATCTGCTTAGAACCCGTGAGAGTGGAGAAAGGATCTACTATCGGCGCATTAACAATGCTCGTGGCACTCTGGAAGCCCCCATCGGAGCAATTGATCCAGAACTGGTAATATCCCCATATGAGCGTCGTCGTATAATAAAACACTTTCCCATCCATCACGTTCGTGTCAGCGGGATTCGCCGCGATCATGGCATGCACGGTGCCGTTGATGCTCACGTTGACGGAGCGAGGTAAGTTATTGTCGGCATCGGTATACGTGGCAGTGAAATTAAAGATAGTGGTGTTCATCCCGACCGTCGGGGAGACAGCAGCATTGGAAAGTACGGGGGCATTCAAATTACGCTCGATGACAGTTGGACCCGTGAGCGTGATAGTGGAATTTATGAACCGGCCATCATAGCACGAGAACGAGTAATTATAAACCGTCGTCACTTGGACAAGAGTCGTTACATATTGATACACGCAACCGTCCGTGTAATTCATATCCGCGGGATTTTGCTTGGTCATCGCGTGCACGGTCCCGTTGATGGAAACGTTGATGCTCGCCGGCGCGTTGTTGTCGAGATCCGTGTAAGTCACGTTGAAGGTGAACGACGTGAATTGGTCCCCGGAAGGTGGGGTCACTGCGCCACTCGTTAATGCAGGCGCAAAATCGTTCCTGAAGAGAATTAACGCAAATGACACCGACCAGTTGGAGGTGAATACTCCGTACACGGCCATTACCCGCCAGTAATAGGTTCCTGCGGCATAATCCACGTTGATGGTCCTCAGCGTGGTCGTGGGTGTTTCCAGGATGTTAGATACCGTGTTCACGATCGTGGCAAAGTCAGATCGATTTGAGATTTGCCACGTGTAATTGACGGGACCGAAGGGTGGCTGCATGCTCGACCATGAAAAGTTCATATTTCCGGCCATTCGTGTGCTCGCATTCAACGGTGCCAACAACATGACGCGGGAACCTATACCCTTGATGAGCACGTCGTCGATGTGCCAGTAATCAAACCCGGTTCCTGATCCGCCGAGTTGCCTGAACCGTACCTGGAAGTTGGCATGGAGTGCATTCAGGGGCAGTACATGTAACACCGTGAATATTTCGCCTTGAGTCCCGCCCGCGGCGAAGAAATCGAGCTGGACCCACGTGCCTATGTTATTATAATATTCTGCTACCAGATCTTCTCCCGAGGCATCCGGATGCTCGCTAAAACTACCACCACGACGGATCCAATAGGAGATATTCACGTTGCTGCGGCCATTCAAGGCAATGACGCGCGACGTTATGCTCCCGGCATTCCCGTTGTGGTATGCTGAATACGGGCTTGAATTGCATGTTTGGGTACTAACGCCACCCATGCCCGTGAGTGTCCAGTCCATGCCAAGACTCCCGTCATCGAAATTGTCGTAAAACAACACGTCTGAAAGGATGTTGAACGGGTTCACCACCGGACCAGGAAGCCATGCGGTCGAATTCGCATAGAGCGAATCGGAACAATTCACACGGAACTGGTAGATGCCCCAAGTGAGCGTCGTCGTGTAAGAATACAATTTCCCATCAATCACGTTTGTGTCGGAGACGTTAACCGCATTCATAGTATGAACGGTACCGTTGATGGTAACGTTGATGGCGCGAGGGAAATTGTTATCTGCATCGTGATAAATAACTGAGAATGTGTAAACCGTTTGGTTAGTTCCCGTTGATGGTGTGAACGTTGTTCCGGATAACCAAGGCGTGCTCGTGTTGATTTCGACGACTGATGGCCCCGTGGAGTTTGCCGTGGCATTCGTGAACCGCCCATCATCGCATGCAAAATTATACACATAATTACCCCCTACAAATAAAATAGTTTGGTATTGGTATAAGCAGCCATCGGTATAATTGATATCTGCAGGATTTTGCTTCTGCATAGCGTGAGAAGTGCCGTTGATGATGACCGTGATGGATACCGGGGGGTCATTGTCAACATCGCTGTAGACCACGGTAAAGTTGAATGACGTGAATTGATTGCCACTCGACGGATCCACCGCGCCGGAAGTCAACGCTGGTGCTTCAGCATTGTGGATCAAATTCAAGACAAATGGCGTCGACCAATTGCTATGCAACGTCCCAAAATTCCCCCGAACGCGCCAGTAATATTGTCCCGTCGTGAAATTGACCAGGTGAAGCAGCCTGGTACTTATTGCTGTTTCTGGAATTCCAGTCACCGTATCGAGAATGGGTGAAAAAGTCGAACTGCTGGAGATTTGCCACTCGTAGGTGATCGTCCCAAAGGAAGGCTTGATGCTCGACCAGGTGAAATTGATGTTACCATTGAAGACCGTTGTGTTGTTCACGGGAGCAACGAGTACTACATTGCTGACTCCGCCAATATCGCTGAACATGATAACACTATCGAGGATATCGCTGTATCTTGTTGTGTATCCCCAGCCAAATTCCAACGTCATGCCCGAGAGAATCAGCAGGCCGCTCCCATATTTTGCCGTGACGAGACGCGGGTAATGATTCACCGTGTCATCGTAGATCAAAGCTTTATCCCCCGGTTGCAAGCCCGTGATGTAATTGTGCGAAGCAGAGTTCCAGCCATCTATCTCAGTGTTCGTATGGCCACTCACGATCGGATGCGTGTTGAAAGATACGTTGATAGTGAGAGCGTCGACCACGTTATAGATTGACCCATAACCACAAGGAAGTACGAGATTGGGGCTTTGCGTGACGGCATGGATTTCCAGGATGCCACCCGATGCAACATAGGATTCAAACCAATTTCGAGTTCCAACGGTCTGCAGCGCCGTTTGGAACGGCACGTCCTGGACAGACGCCACGATCACCTTGTTAAAGGGTGCCAGACTCACGACACCGAGACTCGCGCTGCTATAGATCGTGTACGTGATGCCGTGGGCCGTCAATACTTGCTGATTGGATGTATAACCCCACGGGTTTAAGTTCTGGAAAATTGCAACATTTTGCAGCGTGACACTACCCCCGCCCATAAAGAAAGGATTCACTTCAGGCGCATAAGTCCATAAAGTTGAGTTTGATACCGTTCCGTCGGAGCAGTTCATCCGGAACTGGTAAAAACCCCACGGAAGCGCCGTTGCATAGTAATAGATCTTACCGTCTGCGACATTCGTGTCGCCGGCATTCGCTGCGATCATTGATTGAATCGTGCTGTTAATGGTTACATTAATAGCTGCTGGGAGCACATTGGTCGGGTGAAAATATTCTACCGTGAAGTTGAACGTCGTGGTGTTGGTGCCCCGAGCCGGGTTCACGGTGGGATTCATCAAGACGGGCCTGACGGTTCCAGATGACGAAACAATCAAGCCAGCTGCTGTCGTCGCATTCGTGAATCGCCCGCTGCTACAATTGAAGAAATACGTGTAGCTACCAGTTGCAAGGTAGGTGGGATACTGGTATATGCATCCATCCGCGTAATTCACATCGCTGGCGTTTTGTTTCGCTATGCCGTGTGCCGTGCCATTGATGATGACCGTAATGCTCGTGGGGGGATCATTATCCACATCCGTGTACAGCACGCTGAACGTGAAGAGATCCATATCGGATCCTGATGATGGCGTGACCGTTCCAGACGATAGAACGGGGGGATTCGAATCACAAACAAAATTCACCGCGTTTGCGATCATGGTTTGTAGCCCAGCATTCCCCGCTTGGCTCTGGTCCCAGAACACAACAACTTTGCCCGCCGTGGCGGGTTCATAAAGCAGGACTGTCCATCGTGCCGGGTACCCATTGTCGCTGCACAACGTGGTCAACCGGGGGGCTTCGGCGACGCCGGCCATCGCGGTGTTGATCCAATACGCGTCACCTGATGTTCCCGAGATCGTGTTTCCCACGGTATATCCCGCCGTTATCGGGTGGGCGAGATCCACGCGAGACGCGGCGCCGGTTCCATATGTCCAATACGTGCTATAACCATTGCTGCTCTGCGAGGCTGCGGGCAAGATACCATAGTAACAAAGCCCCTCAATGCTGCTGTCGAAGGCAAGAATCGATAGGCCATTCTGCCACGCGGTCCGGAGGGCTGTCGATGCACTCGTCAAGGGAATGTTGTCGACCATGATGAACACGTCGTAATTCGCCAAGGCGCCGCTCGCGATGTTAGCAGATGTCACCGCAGCCGCTGTCGCTCCTTGTGATGCCATGAACGTCACCATGGTGCTGTAGGTGTTCGATAACGTTCCTTGTACAGTGAATCCCGGAGCACCAGCTTCATTCAGCACCGCCACGCGCACGCCGGTCAAGTTTGCCGAAGCACGTAAACCGGGATTGCCAAACACGTCATTATCGTGAGTTGCATCATCACTTACAGGTTTATTGGTAACCAGGCTCGTGCATACAAGAGCAAATGTTAAGAAAATAAGGAGAATTGGTAGATCTGATTGTTTTTTTGCTTTCATTGCTATTTTCCCGTCAATAAAGGTCTTTGATGTAGTCAACAATTGAGACCAGTTCTAGCAAGAACATGCGTACACGTGGTTATATATTATGTACTTCCGTATTGGATGATAGTGCTATGGAAACATAGTTTTCCGAATCTTAGTCGATCGCCATAATCCGTCGAATCCCATCAAAGATTTATTAGGTCCCGTCGATGGGTGAATGATCAGCAATGCCAATGGACAAGAAGCAACTCGCCATTTTCGTTTTTAATTTCCAAAAACTGTTTGCCAGTG
>JAUQYW010000683.1 GCA_030587525.1 Candidatus Sigynarchaeota archaeon
CGTGGCATTAATTGCCTGGGCCGCTATTGCGCTCTTCGAGCAAGCAAAAATGGGCTACAACACGCAAAATAAACCCTGGCCACCATACAGTTTTTATTGGACATTCGTGGCTATCGGGGCAGGACTCGTCGGCCTTGGAATCCAAGCTATATTATTCGGATTGTGAGATACAGATTTCAGAATTGCCCGTGAAGGAGAACAGGAGAACTTGGACACGCAGAACACGCCAATGGAACACGGGGGAATGGCGGCTGACGATGAGCTGCAGCGTCAATATTTCGATGCGGGAAAAGTGTACCGGTTACAAATTGAGTCGACCATGAGCTGTTCCCAGCTCTGTGATTATTGCTATGCCGAGAGCAAGCCGGATAGCCCGCATGGCATGACGTCCGATAAAGTTCGTGAAGTCCTTGCGTCTGCAGCGATATTGAATGTGAAGGTCATTGATTGGCTCGGAGGCGATCCGCTCGCCCGGCCGGACTGGGACACCTTATGCAAGCACGCCATCAAGCTCGGTATGATAAATAACATTTGGACCAGCGGCATCCCGCTTGAAAATCCCACCATCGCGAAAAAGGCGGTGAACCTCACGAGAGGCGGTTTTCTCTCGGTGCACTTGGACTCGATCGACACGGCCGCGTATGCACGCGTGCATGGCGACCGGGGCGTGCATGCTGATGTCAAGAATATCGACCGGATCTTACGCGGGGTACGGAACGCTTTGGCTGCGGGCAAGGAACCGGGAGCAATGGTAAATTGCATCACCTTCACGAAGGATCTCGTGGAGGGTGAGGGGAATGCGAGGGCGACCATGCAATATTTTCACGAGACTTTCGGTATCAAAACCTGCCTCACACTTTATAAGCCTGCCGCCCGCAATATCAAGGGACCCGTGACGGATTGGCAACCGACAACAGAACAAATGAAAGAAACTTACAAGTTCCGGGATACTCTTTTCCCGAACGACCCCTCTTTTGGTGCCATGGATGTGACCAAGTTTTACTGCGGCTCCAAGGTGTGCGTGAAGTCGGACGGGTGGCTTGTCCCGTGCTCGGTCATCCGGACCACGGAATTTGGAAACGTGAACGATGCAAGATTGGAGGTTCTAGTCGACCAGCACCGCCGGCGATTGATGTTCATAGACTTCCGGAATCAGGCCACGATGCCTATGAAATGCGGCGACTGCGTCAACAACACCGTATGCTTCGGATGCCGGAGCAACGCTTTTTATTATAGCGGTGACGTATGTGCGGCAGATCCGATGTGCCAAGCATACTGTAAAAAAGATCAAATATAACGAACCTGTTTCTGACGAATGACGAAATGGTGATTTGAACCGTGGTTAAGCATGAAACATACAATTTTTCGGTCAACGACGTGAGCGCCGTGTATGCAGGTCCAGGTGGCAAGTTGTGGGAATTACTCATGGGCGAGCACATTCACGTCGGCGGAGTGGAACAAACTGACGTGCTCGCGAGGAAAGTGGGACTTGACAACCGCAAGAACTTGTCGATCCTTGATATCTGTTCCGCCCTTGGCGGTCCGGCGCGCCACCTTGCCGAGCATTACGATGCTAACGTTGTCGGGCTCGACATTACGCCGGAAATGATCGCTGAAGCCAAGAAGCGTACCGAAGGGAAGTCTTACGAGAAGAAGATCGAGTATCGACTAGGCTCCGCGCTCGATATCCCAGCTCACGACGCAAGCTTCGATATTATATGGGGACAAGATGCATGGTGTTATATACGAGACAAGAAACGTCTTATCGAAGAATGCTGGCGCGTGTTGAAGCCTGGTGGCACGCTTGCCTTCACGGATTGGATCTGGGGAACGAAATCCGTGCCCAAGGCAGAATCCGATTACCTCATGACGTTCATGGTCTTCCCGAACATGGAGACGTTTGATGGATACACGACACTAATCGAGACCAAGGGCTTCCGGCTCACCGAGACGGTGTATCTAGGCAAGGTTTTTGCCGTACACGTAGATCAATATGTTAAGAAGCTGCAAGCCTCGAAAAAAGCGATCGTCGATGGCTTCGGAGCCAATGCATACACGGACGCCGAGAAGGGCTTGCTTGCTTGGCAAAAAGCAGCCCACGAGGATAAAGTCGGCCTTGGCTTGTGGATCGCAAGGAAACCGTGAGCCCTTTCAGCAATTAACAGCACTGTTCCATTCTCAATTCTTCTTTCCCACGTTCTCGGCAAATAAATAGACCGCTTTCTGAAAAACCTTCTCGGCGGTATCGAAAAACTGAGCCTTGTTTGTCAAATCGATCTCGAAGTAGGGCGGGTTGTTGTGCTGTTCCCGCCACGCCTCGACAAGCTTCGTGGTCTTCGCGGGCTTTGTCGACAACGTTGGATCATACACGGAGCCGATGAGTAGCTCGGGTGGCATTTTTTCATACATTCCATGCACTTCATCGATGAACGGGTCCAGGTATTGCAAGGTTTTTCCCGTGATATCCGAAACGTCGAAAGTGTAGATGAACGCGTCCGCGTGCATGAACATGGCTTTGCGCATGTACTCGAACTGGGGATCTAGGGACAAGATCCACGCTGCAACGATTACTGTGATCCCCGCGTGGGAAATCTCGCGTTCATAGATCACGACGGGCTGCAAATCCGGCAAGTCGGCATCGGTCCTTCCCCACGCCCTGCCTAAAGGTCCTTGACCCGTGTGCCTTGATCCGAAAACAACGACTTTGATTTTTCTTCGTTGTTCTTCCTTTACACTTTCGAGGCTCGATGCAAGATTTGAGCCGGGACACTCGCGTGGGTGAGTTATTTCTTTTTTTTTGCCCATGACATGCATTGAATCCCTTTTTCGAGTTAAAAACCTATTCGATCGCGCCATCCACCAGCGATATCAAACTGCGACAATTATGTCCACTAATCTCCAAATGATTAACCTTGATGGTCTTGATTTCACGTTATTTGCCCATTAATATTCCCGATTATCCTTCAAAGGGGAAAATATTTACGTGTTTGTTTAAAAACATAGTCTGTTAGCCTCACCTAACACCACGGTATTAGCTTCACCTAACGATGGTAGGAAAGTGATTTGAACATGGAAATCGGGTTTGCCTTGCTCTTTTCACTCATTGGGGGTCTCTCTACCGGCATCGGTAGCATCATCGCGTATTTTATTCAAAAACCAAAATTGTCTTATCTCTCCTTTTCGCTCGGTTTATCCGCAGGCGTCATGACTTACATCGCTTTTATGGAACTGCTTCCTCATAGCGTGTCTGTTCTTGGTGAAGGACTAGCAATCATTTGGTTTTTTTTTGGAATGCTTGTTGTCGGATTTTTGGATTATCTATTTCCCGACATCTTCATACCGCGCAAGAATGGTAACTCGGAAAACGCGTGTGAGGGTAACCCAAAAGAGATCGAACCGGTACTTGATAGAACGGGTGGAAAGCTAGCGAAGATCGGGACCATGGTCACCCTGGGCTTGATAATCCATCAGCTTCCTGAAGGAATGATTGCATTTTCTGGAACCCTCTTTGACGTGAACATGGGAATCTTGATCATGGTTGCAATTATCTTCCACAACGTTCCCGAAGGTATCAGCGTTTCTTTACCGGTTTTATTTGTAACCTGCAATAAAAAAAAGGCATTCTGGTATTCTTTTCTATCAGGCTTAGCTGAACCCGCAGGCGCCGTTATTGCCTTTGTCTTTCTTTTCCCGTTTTTGTCCGGAAACGTGATTGCTGCTCTCTTGGCCTTCTTTGGAGGTGTTATGATTTACTTGTCGCTTGATACAATTCTTCCTACTGCTCGCAGATATGGCCATGGTCATATCGTGATCATCGGTGTCGTCGTGGGCATGCTTATCATGTCAATATCGCTCGCTTTTCAATGATCGAAAAGAAAATGGTGAGAACATGAACGTTTGGATTGCCTTGTTGATGTCCTTGATTTCAGGTCTCTCTACTGGCATCGGAGCCCTTATAGCTTACATCATCAAGAAGCCGAAGCTTGTATACCTGTCATTTTCGCTTGGATTTTCCGCGGGTGTGATGGTATATGTTTCGTTTTTTGAATTACTATCTAGCAGCATTGCAATCCTAGGAAAAGGTATTCCACTCGTATTGTTTTTCCTTGGTATGCTCATTCTCGGCATTATTGATTATTGCATTCCAGAGGTTTTCATCCCTCATAATGGAAACAAGTCGAACAATCACGGACACGAAGGCAAGGGCGAAAATATCCCGAGAAAAATTCTTGGTTGGCGAGAGGGCCATAAATTTCAACAGCACGAAGCTGCCCCCGTCACAGAGAATGGCAAGCTTTTTAAAACGGGGCTGATCACTGCAATCGGGTTGGCGATCCATAATTTTCCCGAGGGTATGACCACGTTCAGCACGACGTTGTTCAACATCAACCTCGGCATCGTCATTATGATCGCGATTTTTATTCACAATATTCCCGAAGGAATCTCGGTTTCGGTCCCGATTTTTTATGCTACCCATGATAGAAAAAAAGCATTCAAATATTCGTTCTTGTCGGGATTCGCGGAACCTCTGGGAGCGCTCATCACGATGTTGATGTTACTCCCCTTCTTGACTAGCGAAATGATTGCAGGATTGCTTGCGCTCGTGGCTGGTATTATGATTTACATCTCGCTCGACGACATCTTACCCACGGCGCACCGCTACGGGAACGGACACATCGTGATCATTGGCACCATCTTAGGGATGTTCGTCATGGCTGTAAGCTTGATGCTTTTATGAATCTTGAATCTTTTTGATCATGCCTTTGGTTTATTCAAGCATTTGCTCAGTTGGATGTATGCGTCCAGTGGATGGTAAATGTAATGCTTGTCGATCGACGTGCTGATCAACGCCGTGCCATCCGCCGATATAGCGAGGGCATTCACGGAGTTCCGGTGCTCTTTCAGCGTCGCGATGAACGTTCCTGCCTGGATGTCCCAGAGCTTCACCGTCCTGTCCTTGGAGCCACTCACGAGGAATCTCCCGTCCGGCGTCGTGACCAAGGCCGTGATCCCGCCCGCGTGTCCCTCGATCGTGTGCACGAGGTTGCCTGTGGTCGGGTCCCAGATCTTGATTTTCTTGTCCTCCGAACCGCTGGCGATGAATTTACCATCGACAGTGGCTGTGAGGGAGATGACGGCTTTTTCATGGCCCGCGAACGTGCGTAAAAGAGTGCCGTTGCTTATGTCCCACAACTTTATTGTCTTGTCTTGCGACCCGCTTGCGACGAACTTGTTCCCGGGGTCGAAACACACGGCATCGATCGGCCCGGCGTGCCCTTTCGCCGACCAGGTCAAGGTGCCCGCGGTTGCATCCCACAATTCCTCGGCCCCGTCGTACCCTCCAAGGAGTACCTTCGTGGCATTCCGATCTATGCTGATGGAGCGAATGGCCGATTGAGTACATTCAAAAGTCTGCAACACGCTAAGTTTTTCGGGGGAATAGAGGTTGACTCGTGAGTATTTCCATGCGGCACCCCGCATGCAGAAGACCACGCTTTTCGGGCGCAGGCAGATAGCGATGCCCGGCTTGGAAACGCTCCAGCAATGGTTCTTAGTAGAATATATGCTATCATAAGCCCAAAAGGTGTGGTAATCGGTTCCAATTATAAAACTAACGTTCTTGTCACCTTGAAAATCGATCGAGAGGATGCGGTCAAAATATTTTCTGTATTCTGTCCCGTGTTTGATGATCTTCTCGAGCGAAAGCGGGTCATCGGGCAGGATGACCTTGCCCTTCCATATCTCGGGATCCAGGTCGCTGCTGCAATAGGTACATTTTGTCTTGATGACCCGTTTTTCAGAATCCCATATATTATACCTGGAATTGAGCAAGTTACCACAAGTCGTGCAGAATATTCGAGATTTTTCTATTTCGTCGAGAATACTCGCGAACTCTTTATCCAGCGCTTTCAACCGAGCACTCTCTGTTTTCTTGGATTTCTTCTTGGACGGTTCTTGTGCCGGGTGCTCGTTTGCTTCGGCTCCTTGATCCATGCTTGCTTGCCAAGGCTTGCTCGGTTCTTGTACCGGTATCGGCATTTCTGTTAGCTTGATTTCGGCGTTCATTGCTCCAGTATCTGGTGTTGCCGTCGGGCGCTGCATATCGAGCAGTTCCAGCTCGTGTTCTGCAAAATCACATAGTTCGCCGTTGTCTATCTTCACAGTAATCGTCCTGGAAGGATGATCGTGATCTTCGGGCTTGCCAATTTCATTAATTTTGACAATCACCCCATTGTGTCCTTTACAATCTTCTTCACAATGATATTTGCAGCTATTATTTACTATCTTGACACCCGCATTAATCTTCATTTTCACCTGCCCCTCCTTGGATCGATTGTCGATAATCCCTTCTTGTATCACCGGCGCCGGCTTGGTGTTGGCTCTGGCCGGTTTGCTTGTACTCGAAACAGGTGCCGGTTTGACTTGGTTTGCTGGTTTTGCCGGTTTCGAGGCCTTGCCACTGGACTTTTCAGGACTAGGTGAGTTTTTATTCATTGCCGAGCCGATATCAAGCTGCTCCCCGCAAAACACGCAAAATTGAGCGTACGGATTGCTGGATAGATCTTTCCCACACCGGGGGCATACATTGACCCGTGCCGGCGTGGAAGGCGCAGCTAGTCCAGCGGCCGTGCTGATGGCATCCGCTGCACGATCCGCGAGTTGTTCCAGCGGGGATGGCGCTCCTGGAAGAGCGTTGAACGTGCCGCAAAGGGGACATGTTTGCTGTTGGGCATCTAGCTCGGCCATGCAGTTTTTACAGCGTCTCGCTGGAGTTTGAGTCACGGTTTTCTTTTTTCCCATGTTTTTCCACCACGATCAAATTATCGGGATCACCTTCAGATACATCAGCACCACCACCACAATGAATGCGAGAATCAATACGATCAATGAAACACTCGCTATCAGGCGATATTTGATGGAGATCACGCCTTTTTTCTCCTGGAAATAGATGTACACGGAAAGGATGGCTCCGAAGATGATGATGGCCAGCAAGGTCGGGATCATGTATGCCGTCATGAACGCGAACAGGATGGTCATGACGAGGCCATAGGAGATCGAATAATAGATCATGTTCAGCCTGAACTTGCCTGCCGGAGTACTTCCCGAATTGGCGAATGTGTATCGCATCATTAAGAAGAACACGAGACCTCCGAGGACGAATGTCACGTATATTTTTCCGGCGGCAATCGGGATCGTGAGGCTGATTGAAAGGAGACTGCACCAGAAACTAAAGATTGCCCAGTACACGTTCTTTATCCTCGTCGACCTCTTGAAGGGCTTCGTGAGGATGCCGAGCAAGAAGGTGAATGATAACGCTGCCACGGTGAAGTTGATCAAGACATTGCCCGGGAGACCCGACTGCATCATGGAGAACACGAAGGATGCCACCAAGAAACAGATCATTACGTTGAAGATATCGATGATCTTGTCGAGTTTATATCTAGTAGCTACATATTTGCCATCAACAGGGATGCTAAAATCAAACGGGTTGGAATACAAGACGATATCAAAGATGATGAGCGTCCCGAGTAAGAGCAAGACGTTGACTGCGGCAAACTGGCTCCAGAAGCATATAGGCCACGATGCCAGGCTCGAGTAGAACAAGAGCTTGAGGAAGAATTCTACGCTATACTTCCGCTGCTGGTGTTTTTTCTGGTAATCGGGGCCCAGCGCCTTGGTACCTATCATAACTTCGATGACCACCGCGATCGGGATGCACGGGAACAACCACGGGATGAAGAAAAGCACCGCGGTGACCAGGACCAAGGCGCCGGTGATGAGCAACGAGAGCAATGTCCAGCCTGCCAGGATCAAGAAGGATGAGATTCGTTTCCCGAGGAAGTTCAAGGCAGCCCTGTCGAAGAGCGCCAAGAAGAAGAGCACGATGCTCAGCGCCACGAACTGGATGTACCATTGAAAGCCGCTAAGGAAGCCTTGAACTGACATACAGATCAATGCATACATGGCAATGCCAAAGACGCGTTTCAAGACCATGCGTGCTTTCAGGTGATATTCCCCTTTTCGCTTTTCTTTCAAGTATGAGAATATCGCGAAAAGCGTGTATTGCTGCATCGCCATAAATGCCGACAATGCTAGCATGTACACGGCGTACAGCTGTAACACCAGACTCGTGGCATAAAGCAAGAATACGATGGTTAATGGAACATAGGCTATTAAATTTAACACGTACGCAGCTTGCTTCTTGATGCTTTGAACCGACACGAGTTCAGCGATGGAGAACAAGAATAGTACCACGAGCGCGATCTGGGCGCTTTCGTATGGTCCCAGGAACAAGTTTGAAATCGCGAACGAGATTACGGTCAGTTCCAAGTAGACGGCAATGATCAGCGGGCTGAAGGCCTGTTTCATCATTTGGCGCTTCAAGATGCGCTGCCGGGCCACCGTGTACGAGTAGACACCGAAGAGAGTCTCGATGAACGCGAGGATTGAGAAGGAAAGCAAGGTTGGAAACGCCAGGAGCATCACGACGCGTGCCCAGAACAGCCCGAAGCATACCTGGAAACCGAGGTACAGGGCGAGCTGGTACCACGTTTCCGCAGCTTTCGGCAAGGTCTTGTTCAAGCCCATATTGATCAAGAACAATAACAAGAAGCTCGTCGTGAAGAACAACAACCACGGGGCGGCACCGGCGGGGTCGATGGCCCACGGCAAATACAGCGAGATCAGCGAGGAGATGAAGAGCGCCCCGCTCATGAATGCGAGGTTGGCAAGTACCTTTCTCGCGAAAATCGCGCGCTTTTCTTGCTTCGGGTCGATCTTCTGCCAGAACCACGTCGCCGGTAGGTTCACGATGCACGTGGAAAACACCATCAAGAAACCGTTCGAGTGGAATAAAAGCAAATAACCCGCGAGGATGTTGAAGGATAGCAAGTAAGTGCAGAACATGATGAAATTCGACGGCCCGCGCCTGATGAGCTTGAAGATAGCGGCGTCCAGGATGAGAAACTGGAAGAACAACGCGAGGCAAAACATAGTCGCCTTCCCGACGCCGTCCGCTATGGCGACCGGGATGAATGCCGGGACGCCGGGAGTGGGTACCACGATGGTGAGGCTCGTCGCAAGGATGATATGCAGCAAGATACTTGCGATATCCACGACCAAAGGTAATTTTACAAATTCCTTGGCAATACCGTTTCGCTTGATGTATGTGATGCACCCTTGCAAGAGTATTGGGAGCAAGATGAGGAGCACGATCAATGCTTGCGATGTCCAGCACACGATAACGGAAAGCAAGACAGAATTGCAGATGTTCAAGACCGCGTTTACTTTCAACATGGTTGTCGGGGGCGCTTGCGGAGCGGGTTGTTGGGGTGGTGCCGGCAAGGGCCTTGCAACCGCGTTCACGCAAATTTGGAGCAATAACGTGTAGATAAAGCACCCGTACGAGATCAAGAGCCCGATTTCTGGTCGGAGCCAAAACATTGCAATTTGAACGCCTAGGAAGGCGACGGGTAACGGGTACGTGGAAACCCGGGCGATCCATGGTAATTCCTTAGCGAAGAACAAGAGGGCAATGAAGGATAGTGTGAATCCTATGACCATCGGCGGGGCTTGCCAAGCTGCCACGATCATCGACGCGACGGAAAGTGATGTCCCGATACCGAGAATTGCCCAAGGAATGCGCCGGTTAACGTGGAAAATGACTTGATAATGGTTCAAGGTATAGAATGAGCCCCCAAACACTGCAATCCCGGCAAATATCGCGAGTGCCAGCAAGGACGGGAAAATTGCGATGCTGTTGAAGGTGAGCAGCGAGAGATTCGCCATCAAGATGATTGCGATAGCGGCACGCATTTTTTTCTGGTTCACGGGGAGATATTTCGATGCGAACATGCTGAACGCGATGATGATGCATGCAATGTTGATTGAGATGAGGATTTGACCGGTTATGGCATAAAACATGAAAAATATGAGGCTGAACAATCCTCCTAGCAAGCACGATAACGCGGAAAGCAAAACAGCTTTCTTCCCGGGGAGTTGCGGGATATAGGCTAAGACGATGGCGAGGATACCTATCGAAATCAGCTCGATGGAGACGAGGAATCCCGCGGGTATGAGTATGGATGCCAGGAGAGTATACAAAAATGCCGCGTTGCATATGATCAAGAATGTCCAAGCGATCATGAGCGCTTTCCATGCCTTGATCTTGTAGAAGAGAGGCAACAAGAGCCCCGTGCTGAATAGCAGGAACAATACCGCGGAAATCAAAACGTTCGTCGGGAATAGATTCTGGCTGACCCAGCCAACGATGAACAGGCTTTCTCCCCATAGCACGAACATGAACGGGTAATAATATTTCTTGATCTTGTAATGGATGATGGGCAAGTACATGGCCGTGATCATGACAAGCGTGATGATGCCCGAGCCGCTGATGTCGCCGAGCGTGAAAAAGTTCAGCGCGTCGATCACATCGACACCTTGCACGGTCTTGAAGATCAGGTAAAAATTCACGAGAGGGAACACGAGCCACAACCACCAACCGATCTTCCACACGTCCCTGCTTAATTTCCACCGGTACATGCCGATCGTCAAGAAGCACAAGAAAAACCCGATATCGATGCAGAGGCAGAGGAGGATGGATTGTTCCAGCGGCGTTTTCACGTAAAACGTGAAGACCAAGTATACGGTTAGGGGAACGAGGATATTAAACCCGAGCAGCATCGTGCCGAGGCCATATTTCTGGTATTTCTTGAGCAAGTCGCGGAATAAGCGAATTATGACGAAAGCTAAGACGTTATATGTGGTAAACCCGGTCATGGTATTATTCAAGACTTCTAAGCCAGGTTCCACGAAGACAATGCTGCAAATACCTGTCGTGATGTAGATGATGGTCGCGAGGACGCAAAATTTCAACAAAGTGACATACTTTTTCGTGCCGATGGCTTTGAAATACCACGCGAGCAGCGCGAAATAGGCGACGCAAGTTAAATTCACGTCGTGGAACAGCGAAAGCGGCGTGAACGTGAACAATGCTTGGAACATGAGAAGGCTCGCTAATGCGGCGAGGATTGCACCCTCTATGTGGCTTTTCTTGCCCCCCGTGGTTATGGTAGAATAGAGCAAGCTCATGATCAAGCAAGCGGTGAATTCCATGGCATAAATTCGTTCGAAGCCCTCGGCGATGGATATCGGATTCCCGAATCCCCCGTGGAACACGAGTAGCGAGGTAAAGGAAACAAAAGAGAGGAACGCCGTTCGCAACCATCGTGTCTTGGTATCCACTTTACCTACCCGAGCCGTGACAAGATATGTACCGATAGTAAACACGATCCCGGCAAGAGTAGGCATGTAAATGAACGTGAAAAATATCACGAGCGACGCCATCATAAATGTGGAGAACTTTCCTGCAGAGGCAAGCATCATCTTAATAAATAGCAGTGTGAAGAGCGT
This sequence comes from Candidatus Sigynarchaeota archaeon, assembly GCA_030587525.1. Taxonomy (GTDB): domain Archaea; phylum Asgardarchaeota; class Lokiarchaeia; order Sigyniarchaeales; family Sigyniarchaeaceae; genus Sigyniarchaeum; species Sigyniarchaeum tengchongense. The sequence goes on from JAUQYW010000683.1 coordinate 11,413, forward strand.
CGTGGCAGTAAATGGTATCAAGAATGCAACTATGCCATCCGAGCTTGCCCAAAGGCGCTCGATCACGTGCATCTCGCTTGCGATCAGGAAAATGACCTTCATTGTTCGTTGAATGCTTTTCTCCCGCGCGGAAAGCTTCACGCCAACCTGTTGTAGCAAGCCGAGCGTGATGGGGGACAAGCCCGTGAATACCGCGATGAATGCTGATACCGCGCTCGTGATAGTGCCGAGTTGAAGGTATACGGTAAAGATAATGCACACCACCACGTTCAGGACTAACCAGCACACCGAGGAAAAAATACGTTCGACGAGGAGAACCGTGCGCTTGGGTGACGTGAAGCGGGGAATGACTGACAGGCAGAACGCAGTGGCGAAGAAGCAAAGCACGTACCACGAAATGCCGAGGAAACCAAGACCCATAGGTAACGAATCAATTGGAACTGCAAGTTGCACCAATGTCGTGAGCAAGGTTGCCAAGGCAATCGTGAACCCGAAATACAAGGTTCTTGTCAACACGTCGATTTTACCGGGCAAAAGCATCTTGAAACCCGCGAGGATCGCCGTGGTCAGGTAATTCACAAGCACTGCCGTCAGCACAGCCGCTGCGATAGTTGCAGGGAAGAAAATGGGCAACGAAACCCGTGAAATCGTGCTGTACATGGCAAGGGAACTGAAAATGCTTATCCCGGCCATTGTCGCGGCCATGCCCCATCGGAATGGTTGCAAGTAAGCTGGCTTGATCTTGAATTCCTTGAGCACGGCGCTGAACGCACTGAAAACAAGAAAGGCAACGATGATCGTGAAGAATATATCCGAATAGATATTGAACGCGGCGTGATACATCGCTGCAGCATCAATCATGATCGCCGTCGGGAGTATGCACAAGAACACCGACAAGATGATGGCGTTGCCGAATATGACATGGGGGAACAAGCGTTTCTGCTTGCCGGCATTGAATATATAGTAGAGCGGCCAGTTCGTGAACAAGGACGTCACGAGGCCCGGCACAACGAACACGTACGGTGTTCCGATGGTCCATTCTAGCGTGTATCTAAATATCACGGCCGATGTGAAGCACATCGCCACGATGTTTAAGACGCGAACCGTGGCACGGGAAAAGTATGGGCTCCCAACTGCCAGGTTACCGATGACCGTGGTGACAATGAACGCAATGTAGGTGCTGAGCATCCAGTCCAGTCCCCAATACGTGTAGAGGAAGAACTGCATGATCAGCATTTGGGCAACGAGCGCGGGCCTAGCCACGTGCAAGAATCGAGTCAAGGTATTATTGGAGATTTTCTTGAGTGTTTCACCCCATTTCAAGTAATACCCGAGCTCGATGGTCAAAATGAACAATCCGATGAAAAAGCCGGCTAGCACGAAGAAATTGAAAATGATCAGCGCGGGCACAACGGCAATCCACGCGATGCTCAAGTGAAACGCGCTTTCGTTAGCATTTTTCATGAAAAAGATGCCCGGCAAGGTATTCAAGAAGATGATGGCGATGTAGATGAACGGGACGATCAATGCCGTCAAAAGTATGAAATTGACCGTGTTATGCAAGGTGGTGAAAGGAGTGTTGAGGGCAACGAGCCCGATGATACATACCACCATGACCGAAAATATCGTTGAAAAGATGAGTTTCAAGACGCGGCTTGTCTTTTGCAAGATTCTCGTGAAAAAAATCCTGTAATACATGCACAGTGCTACAATGCTTGACAAGAGTATGATGAGCAAGACCATAGCGTGTACGGTAAATTCCGGCCGCGAAAGGACACTCGTGTAGAGTTGAAAAACGCCCGGAAATGTTGCAATTGTCACGCCTGCGAATATTGACAAGCAGAAGATGTCTTGTAACCAAATTATTCGCGATTCATCGATCATTCCTTCTTTATGGTATGCTTTCACGGCAAGATACATCATGGTTGAAAAAACAGCCACTTGTATCGACGGATCAACGGGCAAGCACGCGAACGCGATGGAACCGAACAAGGAAACCGTAGTTAAGTAATGTATTAGCCGGTAAAACTCGATCCGGAGGCAAAACTCCCTCTTATTTATGATGATGAAGAAAAATTGAGCCACCACGGCGAGTATCGTGAGGATGGGTGAACGCGCGGCAAACGAGGCGACCAGCGTTGCGGAAACCAAGACGAGGATGGTCCTTGCATGGAATGTCATGGCCTTGAACGGAATCTTGTTCCTACCTGAATACGTTGCCATCTCCACAAGGAGGAAGTAGATGATCGATATCAAGATGCCATAAATGCCCGCGATCAAGGCGGAGATGCTGCCGGCTAGGATCGCTGGGTCGTTCATTACGATGAAGCACGTGCCCTCGATGAAAGGTAAAGAACACACGCCCAGTATGCCCTGGATGAAATTTTGGCTGAACTCTGACAGATCCTCTTTGATGCCCTTGCCTTGAAGGATACCCTCTGCGATGCGTTTCCGAACCTTCCGGGTGCGATAGCCAGTGATGATCCAGGCAACCACGTTGATGGTGATATTGCTAGCAGAGAAGAACCTGACTTGCATGAATAACAAGAGGAATATGAACTGGATGATGAAATTCACGATGAGGACGGAATTGTGGAAATAAAAGAATCGATCAGCTAATTTCTCGCCTTTTTCGAAGTTCTTGTTGGGGTAGTCAACTTTATCAATGGATTTGAGCCGTAAATAAAACCATATGAAGCTATACACCACGCAGAACAATATAACGGGCAAGAACGGGTACTGGAACTCCGATGGCGTGAGGAGCTCGATCACGAACGTGCTGCCCGTGGCCAAGACGGACATAAAAAATGGAAGATTCAAGTGAAAGTTGGGGTTGTGGACGCTGTTTCGCAGCAAGGGATTTTGTAAATACTTGTCAAAGAACTTGTAAAAGATGAAATACGACGCGATCGTGATAACCGTAGTGAAATTGACTACAAAATAGAGATTATTCGAGATATATAACGAGATCCAGAATGCTACGAGTATACATGTAGCCGGCATGATGATCATGTAAAACAAAAACCACCACGTCCGCCACACCCGATTTGTTAGTTTCTCGAGCCTTGCGTCTGATTTTTCAACACTTGCCAAAGCATCCACGCCCCTTTACGACAACCTTCATCGATTTGCCACGTCCTTGTGAATTAAATGAACAATGCGGCGATTTTGTATTTAAGAGTACGCGATGGATCTTCCACGAAGGGAAAAGTAGACGTTCCATCCTCGATGTACAGAGGTGACATAGCTCATGGCTTTTTAATTTTCAAGGTTGTTGGTGAGATCATGGTAACTAAAACTCGGATAAAGGACTTGGCTGGCGTGGTGCTGGCAAAGGATCACTCGGCACCCCAGAATTATGCCGCGGACCAAATGATCGATTATATCGAGAAATCGACGGGGATTAAACTCGGCAAGCTCGTTCAAGATGATAGCTTACCCGCATCATGCGTGATCCTCGGCGATCATCCCGCGATCAAGCAACTTGCTCCGGAAATCGATTTGAATAGCCTCAAGGATGATGGATTCTGGATCCATGCAAAGGCTGGAAGGATCATAATCGCGGGATCGAAAGCGCGTGGCACGATCTACGGCGTGTACACGTTTTTGGAAGAATTCTTGCATATCTTATTTCTCGCGCCGGAGATTGTCAGCGTGCAAAAAAGCAAGAAGGATATCGAGATTCCCGACATGACCCGGAAGGAGATCCCGGGATTTTCATACCGGGCCATCACCTACCTTGAGGCCATGGACCCCGACTTTTGTCCAACGCAGAAGATCAATTTAAGCCCGTTCGCGGAACTGGAGAAAGGAGGCAGCTATCGGTTTTCCGCAGATAAAATGACGCACACGTTTTACACCCTGGTGCCCCCCGCGAAGTATTACAAGGACCATCCGGAATATTTTTCTCTCGTGAACGGCGAGCGCCTGCAAGCGCTCGGGCAGCCGTGCCTCACGAATCCCGACGTCATCCGCATCGCGACGGAGACCGTGATCAAGTGGTTCACGGAAGAACCCGATCTTATGACGGTTGGCGTTGTCCAAAACGACTGGACCGGCTATTGCGAATGCGACCAATGTAAAAAGGTTGATCGTGGCAATCCCGCGAGGACCTTGCTCAAGTTTTGCATGGCCATTGCCGAGGAAGTCAAGAAAAAGTTCCCTGGGAAATTCATACACACAATCGCGTACACGTATACGGAGAACGTCCCGCTTGATTGGAAGGAGCCCCTTCCCGACAACATGATCGTTGTCGTGTGCAACATGTACCCTTACCGGTCTAACCGGGCGATTGACAGCGACCCAATGAATGAAAAATATTACAAGAATTTGAAGGGATGGCTCAAGATCGCGCGCCACGTGTTTGTGTGGCATTATTTCGTCGATTTCACGCATTACCTCCTGCCATACCCGATCTGGAAGACGATCGCCGCGGACCTCCAGAAATACAAGGCCCTGGGCGTCGAGGGGGCACTGCTCCAGGCCGGTATTGGCCTCGGCGTGTACCAGGAGTTTCAAGAGCTCAAGATGTGGGTCTTCCACAAGCTCTTGTGGAATCCCACCCTGGACCTCGTTCCGCTCGTTCACACGTTTGTCAAGGCATATTATGGGAAAGCGGCGCCGCTCGTGCAAAAGCTTATCGACGCGATTATGCCTTTCGAAGACCGAGATGACGTGAGCTTGCACCTCTACGTCGGGCTCGAGGGAAACCATATCAAGAAGGACGATGTCATCCAATGGCAATCCTGGATCGAATCGGCACTCGATCTCGTTAAGGACGATCCTATAATGACGGAACGCATAGAGAAAGTATTGCTCAGCGCCGATTATGCATACCTGGTGATTCCGGCGGAGTACGAGGTCGTGTTTGGCAGGATCAAGCCTGTCGACTACCAGCGACGCAAGGTTGTGCTCGACCGGTTCATCAAGACCGCGGACAAGTTCAAGATACGGTCGCACGGGGAGCAAGTGCCCATCACGGCGTTCTTCGAGCGGCAAACGTTCATTTGCCAGGACCATAATATTCTCGCCGTAGCCGAGCTAGCGCCCCTCGTGTACAAGATCATGATATCCATGGTCGAGAAGGTGAGGGAAACTATGGACGAGCAGCATCATTTCCGGGAAAATGATTATGCCCTATCGGCGTTGAAGCGCGGCCTGCAGCCGCTCGAGCTTGCAGGCTGGATGGCCACGAAGCGATTCGCGGTCTACGAGCCAAGCGTTCCCGACAACTGGCATCGGTTGCTCGACCTAGAGATGACCGAGAAGTTGCTCAACCCGCCTGTTCCTAATATCAAGCGCAACCAACTTCCCGGGCTAGTACTTGGCATGATCAAGGGCTTGCCCGGGCAGAAAGACACGCTGGATGAATGATATCCTATCTTTTTTTTGATACTGGTTATTATAAAAAGGAGAGTAAAGAAAAAACTATGAATCGGTTTATGGCAATTGGGACCCGCAATTCGGGCAAAACTTGACCCCTGGATTCTGTTCTAGCTGCTGCCCGCAGAAAATACAAAATTTTTTCTCCTTTGGCACAGCCTGCACGGCTTGGCCTCCCTTTGCCATCGGTTGATATTCGGGTGCTTGCTCGTACTTGACCTCTTCACCGATGATGATCTCGCCCGTCTGGCCATCATATTTGTATTTGACACGTCCAGCAGCGCGGAGATCCATCAAGACTCGGAGCAAGAACTTCCGCTTGACACCCGCCTCTGCCGCGATCTCGTCGAGCTTGAAGCGTCCATTGCCTCGGTCTTGCAAGACTATCTGCACGTCTTGGCGAACCTTTTTGTCCGTGTACAGCTGCGACACCGCCCCGAGCAGGATGAAAAATGCCGGGATGAATAGCCAGAAACCCCATCCGGATAGTCCGATGAGGTCGAAGTTGAAGGCACGCATGACGAGGGACATGATGCCAACAAACAAGAAAACAAACCCCGTTCCAAACGCGGCGTAGTTTCCCGCGTACTCTCGTTTTTCGTAATGTCTGTCACTCATGGTTTTCTACCGCTCTTTCGTGGAGTTCCACGTATGATTGATATATGATGATTTTGCATCATAAAGGTGGTGTAGCCCGATCGTTGTCTTGCACGGATCGGTCGATGCATTGCGCGGTTGCGGGTTACTTCTTCTTTTTTGCCGGCGGGCTTTGTTTTTTCATCAAATCGTTGAACTTCGAAGCCATGATGAAATCATTCTGGAACAAACCCTTGACCGCGTGCGTGTACAGTTCAAGAACGACCTTGTTGTAATAGATGTAAATGTCCGGGTGATGGCCCTCGTATTCTGCGATGTCCGCAACCTGGTTCACGAAAGCCATAGCTTCCTTGAAGTCCTTGAAATTGAATTCCTTGCGCAGCTTGTGGATGCCTTCCCGGTTCAACTCCCAGTCCTTGATTTCTTTCACGTACTTGTCCTCGTCCTCGTCGGCCATCGCCGGGATCTTGCCTTCGCAAGGGATGCAATGCTTGCTGCTGAGTTCCACGTTCGATCATCTCGTTTAACGGCGGTGATTATCCTTCAATGGCCCCTCCGGTATATATGGATTGTGCCGTCGTGGGAAAAAATCGCTGCCACGTCCTAGCCTTGATCACGCCGTTTGCTCCACAGCTTCACGACCACTAGCACCGCCGTCAATCCAGCCGAGACGAGGGTGCCCAGCAAGAACGGGGCGTAAGGATCAAACGGCGAGACGATCCCTGAGATGAAAGTGGACGCTAGAAACCCGACACCTATGGCTGCCTCGTAGATGCCTGCCTTCAGCCCTTTCCCGGTCTTGGACAGCTCCATCAATAGTATAACGCCCACGCAATATGCATACCCGTTAAATAGTCCATAGACAATGAACGAAACGAGCAGCGCATCAGCGACGGGGAACAAGTAAATGAACAAGTTCGCGACCGGAATGCCCAACGCAACAATGAACAGCAAATTCACGCGAGCTCGTGACGAGATCACTCCGGTATGCCACAACGTGATGGTCCTGGCAATACCAAGGAAAAAGATTAGGATGCTTGCCGTCAACGCCTTGCTGAGCGAGTTAAATAACAATCCTGAATCCATATGTACCACGGCGAACGCGGGAAAGATGCGCTGCAAGATCTGGTTCGTGAACGCGAAATAGATCGCCGAGAACGCGATGCCCACCTTCAAGTAGGTCAAGCGTACCTTGTTAGCGCCGGAGAAAATCGATATCTCAGGGACACTTGTTCCTAATCGTTTCGCCAGTTTCTTGAAGTCGGCGATCTCCTGCTTCGTGAAGATGTACCGGCCCGCCATAATGGCAGCTGAGATAGCGATCACGACCAGGGCGTAGAAAGCAAGCAGCATACTACCATAGGCATCGTAAATGCCGCCAAGGAAAGGGCCGATGGTCAATCCAATAGACCAGCATACGAGATAGATGCTCAATGATTTCGCATGCAATTTCATCGAGATGCCTTCCGTCATCTCCGATAAATAGGCCTCGATGGGCGACCAGTAGAAGCCATAAAAGAAACCGGTAAAAGCATTAGCTATGACCAAGTGCAATGGATGCGAAGCGAATGCAATGATGTAGATGTTCGTCCCCGCGAACCCGAGCATGGCGATGACAAGCGCTAAGCGCCTCCCTATCTTATCCGAGATATGACCGAGTAATACCGGCGATACGCAATACGTCAAACCAAAACCGGTCGCGACCAAACCCACCCATAAAGAGGCCTCGGCATTTCCAATGCCATGATACGAGGCTAGCGTGGTCGTGTATAGTGACGTGGAAAAACTATTGAGACCTATACCGATACCTCCCAGGATCGAGAGAAAGTATGTCATGTATACGGAGAGTCTCTGTTTTTGTTGATTTTGGTCTTGCGTGGATTGCACTGCCATGCGCGTCGTCAATGAAATCGGGAAAAAAACGATTCTGGTCATGGGTCGCGCCTTTTTTTGAACTGGAAACCAATACTGTATGTTGACATGAATCAGTACCGTATTGAGCGATGTAAGGAGATACCCCGTGGCAAGAAAGCGAAAAACTATCACAATCCCCGATCATGGCATTTCCAGGGACGTGGTACTCAAGGAAATGGAAAGCATTCGGGATTCCGATGCAAAATGGAAGGACGGGAAGACATTCGCATACGTGTATTACGCCGGCGAAGAGCACTACGAATTTCTCAAGAAAGCACATAATTTATTCTTTTCTGAGAATGCATTGAGCCCCATGACATTTCCCAGCTTGAAAAAGTTTGAGGCGGAAGTGATCTCTATGACCGCAGATATACTGGGCGGGGATAGGAAAGTGTTCGGAAACATCACGACCGGCGGTACCGAATCCCTCCTGATGGCCGTGAAGACCTATCGCGACTGGGCGCGTGAAAAAAAGCCGGAGATCAAGGAGCCCGAGATCGTGCTCCCTATCTCGGCACATCCGTCGTTCGAAAAAGCGGCACACTATTTCGGTCTCGTTACCAAGAAAGTTCCGTGGACGAGCGAGTATCGCTGCGATGTCGACGCCATGAAGCGGGCAATCACGGAGAACACGATCATGCTCGTTGGCTCGGCGCCGGAGTATCCACGCGGCATGATCGACCCGATCAAGGCTCTCGGCGAGCTGGCGATCGAGCACGACATTGGCTTGCACGTCGATTCGTGCTTGGGCGGGTTTATGCTCCCGTTCCTCAAGAAACTCGGGTATCCAATCCCCGATTTTGATTTTTCGGTGCCCGGCGTGACCTCGATGTCTGCGGACTTGCACAAGTATGGCTTTGCAGCCAAGGGCGCTTCGGCAGTGCTCTATGCGAACGAAAAATTGTGGAAGTACCAGTTTTTCAGCACGGAAGATTGGCCTGGCGGTATCTACGCGTCGCCGACCATGACAGGCACGCGCCCTGGTAGCAGCATCGCGGCAGCATGGGCCACGTTGAAAGCGATGGGCGAGGACGGTTACATGAAGTATAGCAAAATGGCGATGGACACGGCGCAGCAGCTGCAAAAGGGCATCAACAAGATTCCCGGATTTCACGTGCTGGGCAAACCAGATATGGCCGTATTCTCATTCACGTCGGAGAAAATCAATATCTATGCCTTAGGCGAATCAATGGAGAAGAGAGGCTGGGTTCTCGATAAATTGCAAGATCCTCCCGCGTTGCATATGATCGTGAACCCGCTGCAAGGCCAAATTATCGATCAATTCATCTCTGATTTGCGGGCTTGCGTCGATCACGAGAAGGAGCACCCCACCGCGCTGACCGAAGGCATGGCCGCGTTATATGGCGCTCTGGCAACAATTCCGAAAAAAGATGCGAAGGATACCGTGCTCGGCGTCATCGCAGACCAGTATAAAGTATAAACGAGTTTGTTCCTTTTTTATCCCATTTAAAGCGTGAATTTCTCGTAGTTGGTTTTGCATGGTTGGTTGTCCGTCACCCAGAACTCGCGTTCCTTTGGTTTCACGAGGATCGAGGCGAGCGTGGCCCCGGTCTTCCCGTGCGTGCAGATCGTGAAATCATCGGGCTCGCGTCCCGCGTGATCGCTCAAGATGCCCTTGAACGTGTCGAGTGTGACCTTGCCCTTTGCCTTGGCAAGCAATTCGTTTGCCCGGGCGAACCGTTCCTTCGGAGATCGCGTATACGGAATTTCCAAGCCCTTGAATTTCCACATCGACGTATCGGGAACGTTGGCATCGACCAATTCCTGATACATGTTAGTATGAGCGAGGATGCCATCTTTTGGTCGTCTCACAACGTGCCGGGTTGCCGTCGTTTCTATGACGCACGCATCGCCCGATTCGTCCACCACCCCAAAATGAGCGCCGTTGGTTCTAGCTGGAAATTTAGAGATAAAATCAATCACTTCTTGAGTTGACTTGCACGATTCTAATGCTTCTTGAAGTGTTATCAAATTAGGAACGCCGCGGGGACGATAATCAAGTGGATTGGATTTCCAAGAGCGGCCATAATTATATCCCATGAGAACCCCTTTCTCGTTGAGGCCAATGTGGGCACCCACCATCGGATATTGCGTGAGCGTGATGGTCTTGAACCCGTCGTCGGGGATTTCCCGCCGCACCATCTGGTATGGCTGTAAAATCGTGGGGAAATCGTAATTGCGGCCGTATATGATCGAGCCATCGGCAGTCGCTGGTGGCAGCGCCATGATCATCGTGCACGCTTGCACCAGGGGTTCACGGTAAGTCGTTAACGGGTTACCGGCCATGACCTCGACGTAATTCATTCCATAGATGAGGTTCACGCCAACACCAGCGCCCTTGGCAATTCCGATCAATTTTTCATTTTGCTTTGGAAAATGCTGCTCGATGAATTTTTTCGTGCGATTTTTCCCCATCAAGCCGAGCCCCGCGATGGCAAGAAAAACCGGTACTCCCTTTGGTATCATTTCCTTGAAGATTTCTGACTTAAAGACGGCTTTTTTCGCGGCCTGGATGCGATCCTTGAGCTGGGTGCCTTGCTGTTCCCCGCGTTCCCGCGCGGTGCCGTGCGTCTCGATAAACAAAACCATGATGATCTAACATGGATTAACGCAATTGCATAAAAAAATGATGAAGCGAGATCATAAATCGTTTTTTCGAGCACGATCTCGATAATAATCGAGGATCAACGCTCCAACGACAGAAGCTATGATGATGATCGCGCAAGCATATCCATTAATATTGTAACTCACGAACTCCCAGTAATATCCGATGGTCGTGCGGAAGGCAGTGTTCCCAGGAACATCGATCACCATACTTTCGTTCAACCCGTTCACGGATGCATTCAAGACATCCAAGAACGTGTTGCCATAGGCCTCGAACATGTTCGGGTAGTACACGGATTCCCAGACGCCCGCGTCGCACAGCGTGTAAAAGCCGACCTCCGTGATGCCTAGCGACCGCGCGAGCCGGCAATCCTTCACGACACCCGCGAAATTGCAAGGAACGGCATCCACCGTGCAATTGTTCGGGCCATAATCGCCGACGCCCGTCATTCCGAAAAGCGGGACGGTCTTACTTGCCCCGACACCCCGTACGCTGCTGAGCATACGCTCATACATGTTCGTGGAATCGGGATCGCTCGCCGGGGTGTTGGCATTACCGCGGTAGAGTTGCCACTGGTACCCCGACCAGTTCGCCGTCGCATCAAGCGACATCACGGCGTGCTGGAACAAGATTTCGGTTTGATTCCCGCCGCCAAGGGGCACGTGCGAATACATCATCCAGATGCCTGCCGTGTTGTCGATGCGATAGCTCGCATTGGCAGCCCGGATGGCAGAAAAGCAGCGCTCCATGCTCGCTTGGAAATCTTGCCATTTTACAGCATCTTGCCAGCAAGTGTCATTGCATCGCTCCAGATCAAAGACGAAGCCTACCGTATTATTCAAATTATAGGCTTGTATTGCATCCAAGTAATTGTTCGTGTCCGGCTCGATTTCTTGTGCGTAATCGTGGCAGGTGTCATAATATCCGCCAAATAGCGGCCACATAAGCTTGATATGATGATAATTATCCCGCAAATATTGCGCCCACGTGAATGTATCGTTCGTGGTCTTATTCAAGCCATAAGGAACGAGGATGACGCCGTGATCGTCGAGCTGCTGCCATTGTGCGGGCTCGAAATACGAGATGTTGATCTGGCTCCAGAACGTGAAGCGCATTGGTGGGGCCTCGATGCGCGCTGGAACCCAGGCATGATAAAACGGGTCGAAGTCATTGGTCGATGCTGCGATGCTCAAGAAACTGAACGCGATCCCGGCAACTAGCAGGATCTGCCTGGATCGTTTCGGGAGATTGTTTTTCACGCTCGCCTTGGGGGATAAAAGGATGATGTTCATAATGATCGCTAACAATCCGGCAGCAATACTAATAATCGCGATGAACTGGTTCCACGCGGGGAATGGGATGCAGAATGAT
>JAUQYW010000723.1 GCA_030587525.1 Candidatus Sigynarchaeota archaeon
TAACCTCATCGATGTCGGCCTTGCCAAAAATGCCGAACTTTTTCTTATCTCCGCCATAATTGTGTACGAGGGCTTTCGAGACCTTGTCGATGATGTCGGGTATCTCGTTGATGAGGCACGTGTAAATGTGAAAGAGGATGCGCACCGCCGTGGGCGGGCTCGGGATGTACACGATGGTCCATTCTGCCTCGGGTTTCAACGTCATTTCCGAAGGTTCGACCTTTGGTTGCAAGAGCTTTTTTTCGACGTCCTTGAAAGCCCAAAATGCGTGGGTCTTGCCCGATCCTGCAGACCCGAGCATCGGGATGAACCGGGCAGTTTTATCGGACGCCGTTTTTTTTATAGCTGCCATCACCGCGCGGTCGATCTCGCGGCGCGGGTTCGGGATGTCCACAGGATCCTCCACGTCACCTCTTGCCACGAACCGATCGAATGGCGTGGTCCCTTCCTTGAGAACATCCAGGTACAGCTCTTTTTGTTCGTCTGTGAGTTCTGACATAACAATCATTTTTTTTACAGATATTCCATGATACCGCACACCAGATATTTCCAACGGGCTTAATAAGGGTGCGTAACATGCTTGTATTACACGAGGCCAGGACTGGCCCGACTGGGCTTTTGCCGGCCGACAAAAACGATGACGTTTTTGATACAATCGTGTTAGTTTAAATAATGAAAAACATCGTATAACAAGCTTTCTACGTATCGCCATGACGTTTGCCGATTAGTTCATAGCTTTACCGGAACTTGCATCCTTTTTTTGAAGAGAACCAGCGTCTTGAAGCCAATTTCCTTCAACAATGCCCGTGTCTCGTCAAATGCATAACCGATTTCCTCCGGCGCGTGTGCATCGGAACCAAGCGTGACCTTGATGCCTTTTTCCAAGCACATCTCCAGGATGTGGCGTGACGGATAGATTTCCTTCACGGGTTTTCGCAACCCCGCTGTATTTACCTCGACGACCATGTGCGCTGCCTTCACGGCATCGAGCACGGTGGAAATCTTGCCATCGAAGTCGATGGTGGGTATTTTCTTGAACTTCTTAGGCAAGTCAAGGTGTCCAACGACGTTGAATAACCTCGTCTTCGCCATCTTGGCGAGCACCTCGTAGTACATGGAATACACGGCGTCGACGCCGACTTGATCCCACCTGTTCAAGAATTTGTCATCGTCGATGGCCCAGTTGGTCACGACGTGCACTGATCCATATAAGTAATCGAAATCGGTCTGGAAGGGTTCGAGCCACTGCGTGATCGTGTTGATCGCGGGCTCGTAATAGTCGACTTCCGCTCCGATCCTGACATCGATCTGGCCGCGATATTTTTTTTGCAGGGTTTTTAATTCCTTCAGGTGAACTGGGAACTCGTTCAAGTCCATCGCGTAATCGTGCACGGGGACGGGATCCGGCAAATACGTCATAGGAAAATGCTCGTTGATGCCAATGCAAGCGATCTTTTTCTGGAGAGCAGCCTTGACCATATCCTCGGCGGTGCCTTTCGCGTGCTTACAGCGATAGGTATGCACGTGCATATCCATCATGATCATTCAACTCTTGTCAAGCTTTCCGGAAACAAAAGGTTGCTCGCGCGACCATAATAAAATGGTTGATCCACGGGCTACCGTTGCGCGGTAGAGATCTCCAAACCAACCGGCGGTTTACTTGGTTTTTCACAGACCCGTGATGTCAAATTTCAACGTATTCAACTCGGTTCGAGAGGACCGTAATCCCGGTCCCGGTCTTGGCACGCCCGACCACGTGACCCGCTATTCCCTTGTCTCGCAGCGCGGAAAGGAATCTTTTCTCGTCGGTCTTGGCGATCGCGACCAGCATCCCCCCCGCCGTCTCGGCCGCGCGGGCTTCCTTCAACGGGTAGCCGAACAAGTCGGACAAAGCAAGGGAATGCTTCAAGACCGGCACCCGCGTTATCTCGATATCGACTGCACTCGCAACGGCGAGATTGCCCGCATGACCCGCGAGGCCGAAGCCCGTGACATCGGTCATGGCATGTGCTTTGAAATCCCCAGGTTTTTGCTTCGACAAAGTACGTATCGCTTCGACGACGGGGCGATTACTCGTGGTCATCAACTCAACCGCGCGATTGATGGTGGGCTGGATCTCGTCCTGGGGCACGATCGATGCTATATCCCCGGCCGCTTCCGGGGTCTTGATGAGACGTGCCATCGCCATCACGGATTGGATACCAAGGGGCTTGGTGAGGATGATCACGTCGCCAGGCTTGATCCCCGAATGCGACACCAGGTATTCCTTTTCTACAAACCCCGTAGCAACGCCACCCACGAGGATCCACGGGTTCTGTATCGTCTGGCCTTTCGATATCGTGGTTCCAAGGGACTTTACAAACGATTGCATGCCGTTCAAGATCTCAGCCAGCACCCATTTCGGTACGTCCAACGGGGTTGCCAGGAACGAAAGCAAGGTCGAGATGTCGAGCACGCCGCATGCGAACAAGTCATTCGTCAAGTTGCACGCGGCGATGCGACCTTGCGCTTCCGGTTCATCAACAATCGGCGTGAACACGTCGATATTTTGAACCAAATACCGGCGATCATCCACAGGAATGACGGATGCATCATCACCATATGCGGATGTGTTTTTATCTCCGGACCGGTAAATATCCGTCATGCCAAGCATTTCCTTGAGATCCGCTTCGGGCAGTTTGCAAGATCAACCGAAGACTTTTGAATACGCCGTGAGCTCGAATGTTTTTTTCGATTTTTCCTCCATGGTGATCAGTTTTTCCGATTTCAATATCTCGTAGAGCACATCTATACATAAATTGATCGTTCCATTACTACTTGTTATTTTAACGCCCAGTTCCTACTAGCAAGCAAAGCCCGGTGACCGATTCATGGCGCGTACAAAAAAAAAGAAATCAGAGATGACCGACGAGGAAGTCGGTGTCGTGCTGCCGTTCAATCGGCTCGTGTCGGCCATGATCACGATCATCGTGACCGGCTTGGTGCCTGATTTTTTCCTGGTCATCGTGTTCTTTTGGTTGCTAACGCTCACGCCGCCATCATTCCTTTTCTTGATCACGTGGGTTTTTGCGGCACCACTGCTTTTTTGGCTCGTGTACTTCCTGTATCTCGGAACCACGATCCTCGTGACTCACGGGTTTCTGGCGTATTATGACACGCAATCAAAAGCCCAGCCCGAGGTGTTGAAGCGCCAGTTCAAGGACACGAACCACCCGGACTATAAAAAACTCCACTATTACCACATGCGCGGCGCAATCATCAAGTATTCGCTGTGGATCACGCAAAAATGCCCGTTTCCAAGTCTCGTCACTCGCGTGTTGAATTTCTACGGCCATAACACGATCGGGAAGCATGTCTTGTACGATAACATCTATCCTGGCCTCGAATTCACGGATATCAAGGACGACGCGATCATGGAAGTCGGTTCATCGTTAAGCACGCACGTCGTTGAAAGTCTTTATGGAAACTTGATCATCGCCAAGGTTCTTGTTGATACCAGGGGCGTGGTCGGCATTAATTCAATTGTTGGTCCGGGCATCATCGTTGAAAAGGATTTCCAGGTTGGGGACAATGCCATGACATTCCAGAACTGGCCGCTCAAGAGGGGCGATGATGGGCGTGTGTTTTTCAACGGTTCGCCGGCCAAGCTTGCGAATTTCGAAAATATGTTCGCGGATGGGCC
The DNA here is from genome assembly GCA_030587525.1 of Candidatus Sigynarchaeota archaeon. Classification (GTDB taxonomy): domain Archaea; phylum Asgardarchaeota; class Lokiarchaeia; order Sigyniarchaeales; family Sigyniarchaeaceae; genus Sigyniarchaeum; species Sigyniarchaeum tengchongense. The sequence continues at coordinate 3,683 of JAUQYW010000723.1, forward strand.
ACTCAAGCAACAATATCTCGAAACCGTGCGCAAATCGTGAATTTTCAAATGAAAAGGTAGATAGTATGAATTTCAAAGGAAAAATTGCGCTGATTACAGGTGGCGCAAGTGGAATAGGTAAAGAAACCGCCATCCAGTTTGCTAAAAATGGTGCAATGGTTGCGATCTTCGACATCAATCAAAAAACGCTCGAAGCCACGCACGCGGCGCTTAAGCAAATCACCGAGGATTGCATCGGCGTTCTCGGTGACGTGCGGCAGAGGGAAAACGTCGAGGCTTGCGTCGACCAGGTGGTGAAACGTTTTGGCGGTGTCGATATTCTGGTAAACAGTGCAGGTATCTTGAAGGATGCACTCATCCCGAAAATGACGGATGCTGATTTCGACGATGTGATCGCCACGAACTTGAAAGGCGTCTTCTTGTTCATGCAAGCTTGCACGAAAGTGTGGACCAAGGCACCCCTGGAGAAAATCAAGGCTGCGAAATCGGCCGGAAAGCCGGTTCCGAGCCCGGCCGAGTTTCCCGACAAGAGGATTGTCAACATCTCGAGCATGGCTGCGGAAGGAAACAAGGGTCAAATAGCCTATAGCGCGTCGAAAGCGGGTGTTCTCGGCTTGACCAAGACATCGGCGAAAGAACTCATCGAATTCAACATCAAAACCCACGCGGTGATGCCGACGCTCATCGACACGCCCATCATCGGGGACCTGCTCACGAAGGAGAACGGCAAGTGGAAATCGTACTACGAGGGACGAATCCCGCTTGGTATCGGAAAGCCGAAATATGTGGCCGATGCAATCCTGTGGCTGTGTTCCGATGAATCGTATTTCGTGAACGGTACCGTGCTGCAAGTGAACGGCGGCAAGGTAGGCGAGTTGTGAGCTTGTAAAAAAGCATTGATATTTTCTTTCTATCTATTTATTTTAAAATTTGATTTGATCATTGAACTACCACGCCCTAAAGGACGTGGATTCTTCTTTCATCGACCCGTGCCATCGAAGGAGCTGGTCTTTGTGGGATTTCGTGATAAAAAGCGGAAATTACCTAAGTTTCTTCCCCATCATAGAGTATCTTTCCATCCCGCTCGAGCTTCGTGATGGTCGCTTCGAAGTGCAAGGTTTTCCCGACGAATCGGGCATATTGAGAACCGTGGGAAGTTTGGTAACCGAATTCTGGTGGGATAGCGAACGTTTTTTTCACGCCGGGCACCATACCAAGGAGTTGCTGGTCAAAGTACGCCAACAGTGAATTGGACCCGATTTTAATGCTCGTCATCTCGCCGCTGTCGAAAATCGTTCCGTTATCGAACGTGCCGATGTAATAAATCGAGACGACATCGTTCTTCTGAGCGTGTATCTGGTTCACCAACGGGGCTGTTAATACAACGACGACGATGACCATGGCAACGATGACGACGATGCCAATTCCAATGTACTTGTATGCCGACGTGTCCTTGACTCGTTCCGTGGTTTGCTGCGAACGCGCGCGCTTGTAATATCGCGCGTACGTGCTCGAACGCTTTGGGTTTGGTTTAGGCATGGCGGTTCACGTCATTGTCCCGTATGATCGGATCTAGGTAAGGGCAAATATAAAATGTATTTGCTATGGTCAACTTAACTAAAAACACTTGTCGATGTCGTAAAACGACCATTTAATTACGGATTCTTGTATGGAGCAGTGGTGATTTTTTAAGGCAAGCATATTTAAAGTTACATGTAATAGCCAAGAACATTGCTTAAATTGCGGTTTTCTTGGTTTTCTCTGCTCAATTTCGTCTTGGTGAATCTGCAATGTCTGAATCGACATTTTTGATAGGCGAGGCAATGCTGGGAAAGGACGCGGAAGTGGCCCACATTGACCTCTTGATGGGGGACAAGACAGGACCCGTCGGCCAAGCGTTTGCCCAGGCGCTCGTGAACCTGAGTAAAGGGCACACGCCCATCCTCGGCGTAATCCGTCCGAATCTTATGCCAAAACCGGCGATGGTGATCGTCCCGAAAGTCACCGTCCAGAACCTGGAAGATGCAAGCAAGATATTCGGCCCTGCGCAAGCAGCTTGCGCGAAAGCTGTCGTAGACACAGTGGAAGAGGGCATCATACCCGCAGATAAATTAGAGGATTGGGTCATCATTTGCAGTGTTTTTATACATCCCGATGCAAAGGATGAACGCAAGATTTACAAGTACAATTACTCTGCAACAAGGCTCGCGATCAAGCGTGCCCTGGATAAATACCCGTCGCTCAAGAAGATCATGGAAGAAAAGGACCGTGCAAAACACGCGGTGAGTTCGGTTCACATGCCCAGATTATGGAGACCTCCGTATATCCAGATCGCCCTGGACAACCCGAGCATCAGCGGCGCGATCAGCATAATGAAGGCAGCTCCCCACTCGGATCGCATCATCTGGGAGGCTGGCACGCCTTTCATCAAAAAGTACGGTGTGGAAGGCGTGAAGGAACTCCGCAAGGAGGCCAAGGATGCCTTCATCGTTGCGGATTTGAAGACGCTGGACGTGGGCAAGGTCGAAGTCGATATGGCCTTTGAAGCAGACGCTGATGCGGCCGTCGTTTCAGGCCTTGCATCCGTTGATTCCATCGACAAGTTTCTCCTGGAAGCCGATCGCATGGGCATCTACGGCGTCATCGATATGATGAACGTGGCCGATCCCATTGCCGTGCTCAAGCAGCTCAAGCAGCGTCCCCGCATCGTTATCATCCACCGCGGCATCGACATGGAGAATTCTCCCAGCGGGAAATTGTCCAAGTGGGAGGTCATCAAGGAAATCAAGGCCATGTACAAGACCATGAGACCGCCAATTTTGTGCGCGGTCGCGGGTGGCATCACGCCTGATAACATGGATGAAGCGGCCAAGAATAGCGTGGACATCATCATCGTCGGCCGGTACATCACGCAAAGCCAGGATGTCGAGCGTTCGATCCGTAACTTCATCAACAAGCTGCCCGGCGACGCGGATATCGACCTCAAGCGTGTCCACTCGGACGACGACGACAAGGGCGAGAATCTCTCGTAGGATTTTTTTTTCTTTTTTTGATCAGCTTATTGCCCAAAATATGCTTGAACTAAGGGCAAAGTTTCTCGTGTTTTTCCACTGCCACGATGCTTTTATCCCGTGTTTTACCAAACCTTGAAAACCTATTTATGCGAACAGCCCGAAGATGACGACATGAAACTCAAAAACCAAATAAAAGGCCTCATCATCGGTATCGTTTACGTGGCCATCTTTGCCCCGTTGGTTATCCTGGCGATATTGAGTGGCATCGAGCTCGAAACATCGCTGTACATATTAATGCCGGGTTTTTTCGGCCTGCTCCTCGCGCTGTTCATCTACCAGGTCACCACTCGCGAACGATCCGTGCCGTTCTTGATCGTGTCACTCGTATTCGGCGTTCTCTCTGGTATTTTCGCTTATATTGACGAAGTTGGCTTGCTATCGTTCATCCCGCGCAGCCACGCCATCATGTTGGCCACGCATATGAGCTGCGGGGGTTTACAATTCTACTTCTTCTTCCTCTTCATCGAGGACCTTCGCGACTTGAAGCCAAACCCGTTCAGGCTCACGATTGCCACGATGCTCGCTTTCCTTCAAGTCCTCAGCCTCTGGCTCACGGTGTGGTTCGAGGGTACGGCGGCAAGCAACGCGTGGCTACTCGCCGATATCGGGTACAACAACCTTGCACTCTTCACGTTTTTAGGTTGCGGCCTTCCAGTCTACGTGCAGACCTTCAAGCTCACGAAAGAAGGACGATCACTGACCCTCGCCATCGCGGTCATCATCGTCGGCGCGGGGTTCGTCATGAGCTCCATCAAGGACTACAACGATTATTTTTTCGGAGGAAATGCGCTGATTTCGGAAATTACCCAGTATGGAAACTTGTGCGATCTCGCAGGCCTCGCGCTATTCTCGATCGTCTACGTATCCAACGTCGATTACGTGTACCGGCTTCCTATGGACAACTACGTGCTCATGGTCTCTCTCTTGACGGGGGAAACCGTCCACTTCGTCAAGTTCAAGACCAGGACCAAGGTCGAGCCCAATCAAGATTTGTTGTCTGGCTTGCTATCGACGATCAATGCCGTGTTCCAATCGATCCTCGCCACACGGGTCAACATCAACTCGATCTCGAGCAAGAGAGCAACGCTGCTCATGGAATCGGGTAAATGGGTGACCGCTACCGTCATCACCGAAAAACCATCGGCGATCCTCGATAACGCGTTGAAACGATACATCTTGCAATTCGAAAAGATGTTCTACGTGAAACTCAACGACAGGAGCACTTGCACGACGGATTACGACGCTGCCAAGGTCTTGCTCAAGAAAATGTTCCCGTTCATCGTCGTGGACGAGGCTCCGGCAACGACTTCCGCACCTGGCTCTAATGCTCGATAACTCAGCCTTAGAAATAGAAAATGCTCGCTTCTTTTTCCCCTATTTTCCAATGAACTGCAGCACAAGCTCGCGCTCGCGTGACCGGTTATCCAAGTTCATGAAAATGATTTGCTGCCACGTTCCAAGAACCAGTTTTTTGCTGGAAAACGGAACCGTGAGCGATGGCCCGAGGACGGTTGCCCGGACATGAGAATAACCGTTCCCGTCGTGCCATGCGGCGTCGTGTCCATAATGCTCGTGCTCCGGCGCGATGCGATCCAACGCCTTCGGGATATCCTCGTGCACGAGGCCCGGCTCATACTCAACCGTGGAGACCGCCCCCGTGGCACCGGGCACGAAGATCGTCACGATGCCATCCACCAGGCCAGTCGCCGCCAAGGCTTCCGCGACGGGCCCCGTGATGTCCTTGATTTCCCCTGCAGAAACAAGAAAAGAAATGGAACGCGATATGACATCCATCGCGTTCATATGCTCAGTGCCTTGATGATGTCGTCGACGTTGACGGCTTTCTGGACCATTTCCTTGCAAATTGATTTCTCGGTCAACTGT
>JAUQYW010000730.1 GCA_030587525.1 Candidatus Sigynarchaeota archaeon
GCCTGAAAAGGCCTGCATCGGCCTAGCATCCCTGGAAGGCGATCCTTCCGGCCACATGACGAAATACTTGTTCTTCTGCTGGATGGCGCGGATCATCTTTTCGACCATGACATCCCGGGTGCCACGTCGGGTCACGAAATTGTAGATTCTCTCCAAGAAATCTGCAAAAAAGCCATTGCCGACATCCGTGAAGACACCCACCGGTTCCTTGAATGCCCCGAGGAAATACATGACATCGTTGTCGCCGTTATGTAACAAGTAAAAAATGGCGCCATTTTTCGAGATGTTTTCCGTGCCACGGATCTCCAGGCGATGCACGACCCTCAAATAGACGTGCACGAACCCCATGACGGCCCGATACCAAATCCAGCGGTGCCGGGGGACATGGAAAGCCTTCAAGAACCGCGTGAGCAGCGAGTGGATGAATCCCTCTGGATGGTGTTGCCTCGCATACCGGTGTTCCCGGTCTTCCTTGGATTCGACGGGCAGCGGGATCCTCACGTGCATCCACGATCTCAACCGTGGGAACGGGATTTCGCTCGCTGCGGGTTCGTTACTTTCCATCATTTCGATCGACCGGGCTCGAAGGATTACCATGAAGCAACATTAAAAGGATTATAGTGCGTTTTTAAACCATGGGTTGCCACCCGGCGTTCTCGTTTCAATCACGTTCTCGCATTTTTTATGCTCCGGCGCAACGTCATGAGCCCCGTGATGGAAAGCAACCCCAGCGAAAGCCCGAGCAAGATCCAGAAGATGATGCCGAGAGCATCCGCCCCGGGAATGATTATGCAGTTTGCACCAACGGGACAGTCGATGACGAGCAGGATAGGCTCGTATCCGATATCGATAACTATTGAATCCGACGATGGCATCAAATCCGTCACGCCGGGTGATGCATAATCATGCAACGATGCACGAGTGATCGCCGTGTTGAACTGCAGCCTCGTGGGAACCCGGCCGGCATTGTACGGGTTCCACGCGACCACGATCCACCGCTCCAATCCGCCGTAGAGATGCTGGTCCTTGGCGACTATCCCCGTGATAGGGCGGGGCACTTGCACGGGCATCAAGTCGACGTGACCATTGCCAAGGTAGCGGTTCGTCCAATTCCACGCGTAAGCCGCAGGCTTCCACGTGCCATTTATGTATATGATGCCCATGTGCTCAGCCCCGATGGCATTAAAAACGCCTGGATATTCATTATCCTGATATTCATACCAGATCAAGCCATCCAGAAGCCACGACGTGGCAATGGTAGTTTGCTTCACGACGAGGGCAGCGAATTCACGCTGGACGTTGACAATTCCCCCGCCGAATCCATCTCTCATGCTATCCGTGTCAGAACCAATCTCGGTAATCCAATGCCTTGCTCCTTGTTTCGTCGTCCAATTATACTTGCTCAAGATTTCATCATATCTCGAAAGGCTGAGGGCCAGGTCTTCGGGCACGCCATTGTACGGGTGGAATGCGATGCCGATGAAAAGGTCCTTCACGGTATCATAGCCTGGGACATCTGCCGGCGTCATGGTGATGTTTTTCATCAAAGCGTCGAGGAAAGCATGTTCATTCGCGCCGCCAAGCCCGCCAACGAGGACTTCCAGCGAGTTATTGATTAGCTTGATCGTCCGCGCCGCCGTGATGAGGATCAAGAAGAAATCGTCCCACGACGCGTTCTCCGCTACCCCGTAAAAATTGTTAGGCTCGTTCCACACTTCCCACAAGTTCATGTGGTTCTGGTATTCCGTGACGGTCTCGTTCACGAATCGTTGCCAGAGCGATATGTTCGCGGGAGGGATGTACACGCCGCTGACGGGGTCAAGCCACCCGGTCGAATAATCCAGAATCGGTAAAATCTTGATCCCCAACGAGGTCATATTGTCGGTGAACTTCTGGTATCTGTCGTCCAGGTTATGCAAGTTCGTGAAATTATCGATCGCGCTAGTTTGAAACCAGCCCCATGGCCAATCATTTCGACTCCAGCCGGAATAGGTTCGCGATATCGCCGATGAGTCTATATTAGTCGCGTTTTCCAATTCACCATGGCAGACACCATAAGCGCGTCCGATGGGGTGTTGTTGCTCGACTAGGAAGACCGGGCCTATTTGACCCGTGCTCGCGCCATCATCGCCCGCTGCCATGCTAATAGGCACAAGACCCAAGATTGTGAAAGCCATTAATATAATCGAAAGAAAAATCTTGATTTTTGTCGTTTGCATATCAAACGCCTCCCTTTTTCCTATTAACATAAACGTGCATTATATTCGAGATGATGGATAGTCCCGTGAACAGCCATCCCAATGCAACGACGCTAGCAGTAACGATGGATGCCTCGCTATCGCCGAATTCCCAGCTATAAATCATTGACGTGCCCTCCACGAGCATGATGACCACGAAGATGGCAAGCAATAATCCCGCGAAGAAAAGCCGGCCAAACGCCAGACCTGCATCGGGATCGTATGTCCGGCCATCGGATAAACGATCCAGAGCGGTTGCGACTGCCGGCATGCACGAGACCGAGGCCAGAAGAACCATCACGAGATATCCCCACGACTTGAAAAAAAAATTCGCATCACTCGAGGGGAAAAGCACAAGTATCCCCACGATGATCACGTTCACGACACCGCCAATGGCGAGGCCAATGATGTTGCAAAGCGACACTCTTGAACTCGTGAACGATAGTTTTTTCGTCTTGATACGGAGCATCAAGAAAGATACCGCGCATGCGGCGATCACGCCGCCAAGCAAAACGAGCGGGAACCAATAGCCCGGGGCATATCTCTCCCGCTGGAAGTTGAAGGAGAGCAGCAACAACGGCAATATCGCAAAGAGCACCCCTGCCCAGTTTCCGAGACGGGCGGATATGTCGAGATACAATGGCTTTTTTTGCATTGATGCAAGACTTTTCTGTTCCACATCGTTCTCCAGCGCTTTTACATGCCAGTTTTTATAAATGTTGAGAAAGGCTGACAATAGCCAAATTATCGCTGAAGGTAACAAATACATGGTCCAACCGAAGTACGTGGCAAGGAGCAATCCGGCTCCTGAAATTAATAGACCCGTGCCAACGGCGATGATATGGATAGACGGATTTGAGGGTGTCTTTGAATCGCGGTCGAAGGCGATGGTTCGTATGCCCAAGCATAATGCGGTGCACACGATCGTGGATTGAATCCACGCTCCCGAGAACGTCACCACCGTGTCGTTGATCCACACAAAGAGGTTGTCCGGCATGATCGTTGCGGGCCATATCACCAACATCAAGGCCTGGCTTGCTGCTCCTATTGAAAGGCACCACGTGGTACCCAGTATCGTGAAATTTGATCGTGGGAACTTGAACCATAAAAGTGATATCAGCACGGGAACCAAGAGCCACAAAATTATAATAGCAACCCAATCAAGAACCCCCGGGTACTTTAATGAACGCTGTAACGTGAGTGCTTGTGAAACTAGAATGCTGATGGCAGCTGAAAGGTGCAGATAGCTCGGGAATGATCCCGTGTGCATCGAGAAGAGACGTGGCATGTGTTATAGTTCCGCGAAGGGGATAAATAACTGCATCAAAGATCCGAGCGCAACTCCCGATGATCTAGCCGGTTTTTAGGCCAAGACCCACGTTATTGGAAACAATATGATGTTGATTCGCGATTGAAAACATGGCGTGGGGAAAGTTCATAATTGCTCTTGTGGATACATCAATTCATGGCTGGAGTGCCTGGTTTTCAAGATTTTCTTGCGAAGCTCGACAAGGTTTCGGCATCGCAGATGAGCGATGATGTAAAAAACAAAGCATTCAAACTTCGGATGATGGTTTTCGACACGGCAAACGTCAAGAAAAACATCAAGGAGATTCTCCAGCTTGAATACGAATTACTCTTCGAAAATCCGTACGCGGACAAGTCTCCTATCATACTTTTTGATTCGCTAACCAATGCAGTTCATCCCAAAAAGGCAATAACGGAATCAAAAATTTATTTTCATCAATTACGTCCCGACATCATCGTGGAGGAACTGTTTCATTACAGCCTTTATTACGAGTTTGGGAATGCCGTGCTGAAGGAAAAACATCGCCTGGAGAACGATGACATCGATTTTTTCAACCGGAAAATGAAGGTTATCCAGCATTTTATCGTTTCTGGCATCTTGAACATAATAACTCCTGAATATCAGGAGAAAAATCTTGAGCCGAAACGAAAAAGCCGTCTCGAAGCACAAGGTGCAACACTTCAGGATCTAATATATTTTAACGGAATCCCTTCATTCGGTGAGGTAAGGAATCTCGTCAAAGCCCTTCTCCAGGTGGATTCATTACCCGATTTTTTGGAGGGGCCACGGGGCTTGATCTTTCGCTATCGTCCCCCGCCTCCGTCTCGATGACGATGCAATCGCCATCTGAATAGATTGACGAGAAGAGATTTATACCAGTCTGTCATTTTTTCCATTAACGAAGCGACATTGTGCTGCAAAAGGTCGAAGAAAATGGTATCTTGGAAAGAATTGGGGCTTGCTTCTCAAAAGGCGATGCTCCAGAAGGCACTGAAAGAAGGTTATGCTGTTCCGGGTTACAATTTCAACAACATGGAACAACTCCAAGCAATTTTAACCGGCTGCGTGAAATCGCAATCGCCGGTCATCTTGCAAGTCTCGAAGGGCGCCCGTGAATATGCAAATGGCACGCTCTTGCGATATATGGCCGAGGGCGGCGTGAAGATGGCCAATGAGCTCGCGGACTCGCTCAAGTTGAAGCACATTCCCATATCGCTCCACCTCGATCACGGCGAGGATTTCGAGATCTGCAAGGCTTGCATCGACAACGGCTTCAGCTCGGTGATGATCGACAAGTCGCACGATCCCATCGAGAAGAACATCGAGGAAACGAAGAAGGTCGTCGAGTACGCGCGCAAATTCGATGTACAAGTCGAAGGCGAGCTTGGCATTCTCGCGGGCAAGGAAGACAACGTCCAAGCCGACAAGACGACTTACACCCGTCCAGAAGACGTGGAAAAATTTGCGAAGGGAACTGGCGTCGATTCGCTCGCGATCGCGATCGGCACGAGCCACGGAGCATACAAGTTCAAGCCCGGCCAAAAAGCCGAGCTACAGCTCGATATCCTGAGCGAGGTTCGCAAGCGCCTTCCCAAACTGCCGATCGTCCTTCATGGTGCATCATCGGTGCTCACCCAGTATGTCGACATGATCAACAAGTTTGGCGGGAAGATGGAGAATGCCATTGGCGTTCCCGAGGAACAGCTCCGGAAGGCCGCGTCGATGGGCGTGTGCAAGATCAACATCGATTCTGACGGCCGCCTCGTGGTCACTGCCATCATCCGGAAGACTTTTGCCGAGAAACCAGGTGAATTTGATCCCCGAAAATACTTGGGACCAGCACGTGATGAGCTCATCAAGATGATCATGGACAAGAACAAGACCGTGCTCGGTTCCACGAACCGGGCCTAATCCTCTATTTCTATACCTTTGTATAAAAACCTTTTAAATCAAAGCTTGTTTGAATTCCCTTGAATGACATCTTTGTTTTATGTTTAACGGGGTCACTTCATGAAAGCAGTGCTTCTCGTCGCCGGAGAAGGAAAGAGATTTTATCCACTCTCCTATAACAAGTCAAAACACATGATTCCGGTCGCTGGTCGACCGCTTCTTGAACATTCGATTTTGGAACTCAAGGATGCTGGAATTACCGACATCTTGCTGGTGGTCGGTTATAAAAAAGATGTTTTGAAGGAATATTTTCAAGATGGTGCCAAATGGTCGGTAAAAATTGATTACGTGGATCAAGACTTCTCGAAAGGGAAAGGAACAGCCATCGCCGCCGGTTTGGCGAGAACTTTCGTCGGCAAAGATCCTTTTTTCCTCATTTATGGAGACCTGCAATACGATTCGATGACCATCAAGGAAATCATCAAGGAATTCAATAAACAAGACGTGGATGCGATCCTCACATTACTCGAAGTGGAGGATCCTTCCATGTATGGTGTCGTGGAACTTGACAAGAACAACTTCGCAACCCGCATCGTGGAAAAGCCAAAACCCGGGCAATCTCCATCGAAGCTCACGAATGCAGGTATCTACATCTTCAAGCCCATCATCTTCGACGCCATCGATCGCACCGGGTTAAGTCCTCGTGGCGAGTACGAGCTCACGGACTCGATCCAGATCTTGATAAACGATAAGAAAAAGGTCAAGGGCTTTGATATCAAGGACAGCTGGTGGCGGGATATCGGCAGGGCATTCGACTTGCTCGACGCTAACGCGCATTACTTCACGAAGATCAAGAAGATGGTCAAGGGCACTGTTGAATCGAACGTGACCATCAAAGGCGAGGTCTACATCGGGGAAAACACGCTCGTCCGGAGCGGGACATACATCGAGGGACCCGTGTATATCGGTGACGGCTGCGAGATCGGCCCGAATGCATATCTCCGTCCTAACACCTTCATCAGTGACAGGTGCCGCGTCGGCAATGCTTGCGAGGTGAAGGCCAGCATCATAATGGCAGGCACGAAAATCTCCCACTTGAGCTACGTCGGCGATAGTGTCATCGGGGAGAATGTAAACTTTGGCGCCGCTACCATCGCGGCCAATTTACGCCTCGATCACAAGGACGTCTCGTTCAAGGAAAACGGCCTCCTCATCTCGACCGGGCTCAGGAAGCTCGGCGTCATTTGCGGCGATAACGTGAATGTCGGTTGCAACACGAATCTCGAGCCCGGCGTCCGCATCGGCGCAAATTCGATCATCGGACCGAACGTCACCGTCTCTGATGACATCGAACCCAACACGCTCGTTTACATAAAATGGTCAGAAATGAAGGACCTCTACGTGAAACGGAAGATCGAGCCGGAAAAAAAAGACGGCAATTAAAATAAAAAAAGAATGAATGATTTCTCTATCTTTTTTAATAGGAGTATCGAACCCTGTACCGGGCTCGGGTTGTCCTCCTGCGAGCATAGCTCCCGATGCAAGAGAAGATCGACATGATGACGACGAGGGCTATGATGATATACATGATGGTTTGCGTCGAAATCGTTGTCATCTGCCATTCGGTCGTTGCCGAGTTCAGAGAGATGTCAGTGCCGCGCAGCATGATGAGCTGGTTTCCTTCGATCGACGGGGTCCAGTCGTAATAATATCCGAGGTAGGACCCGTTAGTTCCCATCGTCACCATGCCCGTGTTGTTCTTGATGCTGAAAAAAGCACCGCCGTTGATCGATATCTCGACATCGAGGACCTGGTTGTTATCTTGCACGACCGCGCCAATATACAGCTCGGTGCCCAGTGTTGCAAACCTTGATGGTTGGTCATCGAGCGTGTTTACCGTGAGCATCAAAGTCGGCGGGATCTCGTCGATGATGATGACCCGCACGGTGCCCAGGACCACGTTCCCGCTCTTGTCCATGACGCGCACGGTGATCGTGTGATTACCGAGACCGCTGATACCGTCTGTGGCATACACGTGCGTGCTGTTGAAATTCATTTCTTCCCACCAAGACTCGCTGGTGCCGTTGAGCCAATAATTCCGGTACCATACCTTGAAGATACCACCAGCATCACTAGCAGTACCGAGGAGGTCAATCGGTTCGGACGCGTTGAAATACGTGCCATTCGCGGGTGAGGATAATGAAAGAGTCGGTTTCACGGATTCCTTTCGGACGGGTATCTGGATATGAAACGATGTCGCCGGTGCACCCGTGAAGGAGACGGCGAGGGTGAAATTCATCGGCGTTGCTGCAACCGACGCGGGCAAGGTCACGTGATACTGCGCGGAACTATTTTTCAAGCTCCCCGCGGTTATCGTGCCGTAACTCTTGTTTGCAGGCGCGGTGATTGTCACGCTCGGCACGGCCGTGGAAAGTGCACCATAGACGTTGGATATGCTCGTTGCACCTGTGTTTTTCAGCGTGACATCCAGATTGAAGCTCGTGCTTTCCACCGTTTGCCAGTTCGACGTGCCGTCGATGTAAAACCAGTACAGTTCGAGCTGCTGGTGGCTGATGCGGACCTCGTAGGAACCCGTCGAGCCATTTTTCGACAAGACCTCGACGACGATATTCCGTACGGGATCCTCGAACCGTGAATTTTCACCACCCCCTTCGATGTCATAAGTGGCGTGATCTTTCGAGGAGTACGCAGGCTGCGCGTTTTGGACGACGCAAACACCAGGCCGGCCATAAAGCACTTCATCCGTCGCCGAGTCATTGCACAGCGTGATCAAGACGCCGTGATCCGGCAACGAGCCATCGAATGGACTCGTCACGGTCTGGTTATTGTCCCGCACCTCCACCGTGTAGTATAGCCCAGTAGAGATGTTGACGAGCGCGATGCGGCTCGTGTTGAAGGGCAAAGTCGT
>JAUQYW010000757.1 GCA_030587525.1 Candidatus Sigynarchaeota archaeon
ACCCGAGATAGATGCGGGAGATTTCATTGTGCTGATCGTCGATTTTGATCAAATTAACAATCCCGAGGTCGAAATGCAGGCTTCTTACGCGTCTTTGATGCACAAAACCGTCTTAGCGATGATCGAGAGCCCAGGATATCCGGCCAAATACATGACTGAGCTGCCTGGATTCATGTATGAGAACTTCGAGCCCGAGAATTTAGAGTCTTTTAAGTCTGGCATGTCGAGGTTGGTGCTACGTCATAAAGAACTGGCCGACATCAAGAACGCCCCCAAGATCAAGTTTCTCTGTTTCTCGGGCTGCATCGATTGCGATCGGATTATGCGGGAGGGCCTATGACATGCCATCGTCGAAAGCGTACGTCAGAAACTACAAACGTGAACGCGAAACGGCTATTTTACGAAAAGAATCCGGATGCGGATCCCAATCGGGCGATGCGACCAGGCATCGAGCCCGGCGGATCTTGATCAAAGAGCTTGAAGATCGAGATTCTGCAGACGGCATGGATGTGCATCATGTGGAGCCCATACGCAATGGTGGAGATAACGAGATCGAAAATCTAAAATTAGAGAACCCAACCCCAAATCGATCCCATGGAGGAAAAATCGGCGATCGATCGGGTAAAGCCATGGGCGGACGAATAGACGACCCAGCCAAAAAAGGAAGGAAGCTACCCAAATAGCGGGAACCCAGGTTCTGGCGGTGGAGGGTTGTTCTTCTATCTGATGCAAGACTACTATGACGTTTATTGCAGTAATATCAAGCACATACGACTTTGATCTCCAATTAATGTAGATCTACAATTCGTGCACGGTAAGTCGACAAAGCCCCGACGTACCACGTCCAAAAAGTGTTCAGTATGTATTATTGTGAACCTGAACTTTAACGTTGGAGGTGATGCGATGGGCATGAACGCAACGATCAACGGCCAAGAGTACAAGTTCTCCGGACTGATAGCCCACGCCTACGTAAAACTATACGGGATGGACGTCCCGACGGTCATCGAACTCGACCGCGAGCAGCAGATCTCACTGATCTTCGTGCTTGCCAGCCTGATCGAGACAACTCCGCTTATCAACAACACCGGGGGGATCAACATGCAGTCCGTCATCTCTCGGGCATCCGACTGCCACAAGCTTATCGCCTTGATGGAACACGTAAACGATTTAAAAAACGGGCCTCTCGTCTTTGCGTAGAAAAAGTGTTCAGTATGTATTTTGTGAATCTGAACTCTAACGCTTGGAGGTGAGACGATGAACGAATATCTGAAGACGCTGAAGGAGCTGATCGAGAAATTGACCATTGAGCGCAGTGCGGCACACGAAGAGGTCACCCGAATCAAGGCGCTCGACCTGCCCCTTAACCAGCACAGGGACAAAGTCCACAACTCGTTCTATGTCCGGAAACACGCAGATTGCGCCATCAGACAACTGGAGACCGCCAGAAACGACATCCGAGCACTACTGCTGTACGATTCGGAGGTGAAGCCATGAGATGCACGATATGCAATCTTCCGGCATCAGCCACGATCGATTATTACGGATCATGGATCAATGTTTGCGATCGATGTGCATCGGAGCAGGCCAAACTGAAGATCGAGAACATTGTCATAATCGAGAGCAATCTTGAGTGCCGACGTCGGAATTACGACGAGCGTCAGCAGAGAGGCGGTGTCCGATGAATCCCATCAAAGAACTGTCCGAATTCATTGATCACATGGACGGCGAAATAAGCTTGGCGATCTGTGTTCTGTTCGTCATCTTATGGTTCGCCTTCGTTGCTATTCACGGCTATTACGCGAAGGAGAAATAACGATGGGCGACCACGCAGACGATCTCGAATGGCAGGAAATGAGCCGGCTTATTGACCCGGATAACGAATTCTACGAAGATGACGACGACGAGTTCGAGTTTGAGCTTGAGGATTAAAAAGTGTTCAGTATGTATTTTTGTAGATTGGTTAATTTGATAGTGCGATGACGCGTCAGGAGGCGCGGGAAGCACGACGGCATGTGGGCATGTCGCAGATCAACGATAAAATGATTCAAGGAGACATGGGCAAATGGACAAGAAAATACCCGAGAGCGTAAACCGCTTCAAGCTGGTCGGCAACCTGATCAACCTGGAGTCCGACAAGGCCGTCATCGAGACCGTTCTCAGCTCGATGGCCACTGGCAAGATCTACACGGATGCGTACCCGATTCTGATCGACGACGCTGTGAAGGCGAAGCTCAATGGCCTCGAAGGCACGACCGTCGGCATCATCGGTTTCGTCGACCACCCGGCCGGATCCGCAAATTCGCACCTCGTTGCGATGGACGCGAAAGCCCAGAGCAATGCGACGCACTTCAATCGGCTGCAGTTTACGGGCCCGGTGTTCGGTGCGGATCTCATGAGCCGGAAAGAGGGCAAGCGGCAGATGGGCAACGTCAGCCTGGTCA
>JAUQYW010000763.1 GCA_030587525.1 Candidatus Sigynarchaeota archaeon
TGAAGTAGAAAAGGTTCGTGAATCGGAGGTCGCAGGTTCGATTGAGGAGGCAATCAAGACGACCACGAAAACCACAAAACCGTTGCGATCGTTCAGCGGGGTTCTCCCCTTTTTTTTCGTGAACTTAACTTTTTTTCTTGAAAACTAGTAATCTTGTTGTGTAAGCTGTAAAAGAATAGGAACGGGTGATTCGGAACTCGGACATCAATGATACTACGGAGAGTTCGTTCCCGTCCGTTCCCAGCTTACTGCCATTGCACCGAGCTGTGTTTGAGCGGGAATGTTTATATCCGTGTCCAGAAACCGCTGAAAAAGCGCGGGAATGCATATATACACGTCCAGAATCCGCTGCAAAATCGCGGGAATGGAAGGAAAAATTTCCAGATTATTAACTCGCCTTAAGAACCTCTATGTTGTCTCCGTTGCCTATGAATATTAATTATAAACGGATAAATGTAATAAGAAAAGATACCCCTAAACCATGATTCAAGTTCTGGACCTTCTTCTATTCCCGTTCATTTTCAGCTCGAATTTCTGTTCCCGTCCTTTTCCATCATTATTCCCGTTCTTTTCCAGCTTACACACTTGTTTTACCTACGAATGAGAAGGGGAATGAAGAAAAAATGTTTACACGCCGGGCAAGATCCTGAGCACGCGGGCGAGTGCCTCGGACTTGGGCGTGAAGCTCGTGGTCGTCAGGTCGATCGGTTGCTTGTGCCACGCGAACACGACGTGGTCCACGTGGAGCCCAGACCGGGCATCCTTTTCCCACGCGGGCAAGTAGGCGTACGCCTTCATGCCGACGGCCAAGAACGCCTCCTGAATCTCGGGCTTGGTTGCGGGCGCGTGGCCCTCGATGTACTGCACGTTCTTGGCTTGCAGATACCCGAGCAAGAACGCCAGCAACACTTGCGCCGTCGCCGCTTTCGTGCAATGGATCTCCATGTTCTCCGCGTTCATGCATTGCCGGTTCACGTTGATACTGATCGATTCACCCGTCTTTTCGCACGTGAACACGTAGGTCGTGTACCCGTATTTTTTCTCGAACGGCTCGATGTCGACGACCGCCTTGCAGCGCGCCTTGGATGGTGCCGCGGTCTCGACGACTTGCACGTCATCCTTCCGCATCGGCCGGTGCATCGACTTGACTTGCTCGTAGAGGGGCACGAGCTCGGGCACGATGCGGACCCGGTTGTCCCGGGTCGCCCACGCGCTGCTGGCAAAGACCGCCATGAGCACGGGCGTCTCGCGCCGGTTGAAGAACACGTCCTTGCTTGGCAAGATGCCGAGAGGCTGCAGCCCGATGGTCTCGCAGACCGATTGCGGCTTGACGCTAGCCGACCTGGTTTCGGACCAGACCAACCTGACCTTCCCGGCGTTGCATTTCAAGAAGTCCTGAAATGCCTCGCCGAACAGCCGGCTCGCGCCGCCGCGGCCTTGCCATCCCGGCCGCACCATCATGCCGCGGGAGTAAGCTCGTCCGTGCGTCCCGTCGATCGTTGCCGACACGCAGCCCGCGATTTCCTTGTCGCGGGATGCATCTTCCACCACGTACCACCCGGCGTGGCCGCCAGTCATGTCCTTGTGCAGGTTTGCCGCGTCCGTGTATTCATAGTACGTGTATGTTCCTTGATATACTTCCTGGTAAATGTTCTGGATCGCCGCCACGTCGCCGGGCTGTGCATGCCGGAGCATGGCCCAGTCTTGCGCCGGGAGGGCGGTGGTCGCCGCAGTTTTCGTGATTACCATGAGAGACACCTTTAGTGAAAGGTATCTCGGAAGATCACGGGTTGCATTTAAAGAAAAAGAATTTGAAAACGCGGGGCCGGGAAGGCGAAATGCCGCACAAGATACGAGATAAAATTAGCGTTATTTCTGGATAATTATGGTGTCGCCTTGCCGAGTAGCATGTCGATTTCTTGTAGAGCTTCACCGAGCAATCGTAGCCGTCCATCGGGATAGGCCAGTTCCAGCGCATCGAAAAGGCACGCGGGGCGGTACAGCGGGGTAATGTCGCCGTCCACGTCGGTGCCGCGGGCCAGTGCGTCCAGGGCGATTATGGCAGCCCCGATGGTCTCGTAGCAGGCAGCGATCGGGTTCTTGCAAGCCAAGCATCGATGGTTGAACAAGAAAGAAACATCACCGATCTGCTCCACGATATCACGCCTCCGCCCCGGGCTTGTTGGTGAACGCGAGCATGGCGATATCGCCTTTGATCTGGTCGATGCGTCGCCCCGTGTTCTGCACCTTCATTTTCTTGGCGATGGCGAGCACACGGGCGTTGTCTTCTTGCGTCTCGAAGAAAATGTCAGTGATGCTCGCATCTCGCATGATGTCCCGCAGGTACTTTTTCGCGTGCAAGAGGGCCGCGGTGCCGAGCCCTGCGTTTTGGTAGGGCGGGCGTATGACCATGCCGAGGACGGCCTTTCCAGGGAGGTAGGGCGACGTGGTGAAGGACACCCAGCCGAGCAGCGTGCCGTCGGGGAAAAACAAGCCGACGAACCGCGGCTCCATGGCGAAGGGGTAGATCGATGCCAGCCAGCGCCGCGGGTTCTTGCCCTTGTACCGCGCGATCGTCGTGATGTCGCCGGCCTCGTGCGCGGCCATGATATCCGAGAGCAACTCGTGCGCGCCTGCGTCGGTCCAGGGCTCGATCTCGCGGGCGATGATCGGACGGCCGAGGTTCACACTCTCCTGGAACTGCAAGGGTTTCTCGTGGCCGCCAGGCCGTATCAACAAGCTTAGCTTGGGGTCGTCGGTCGGTAGAAATCGCGATGTTGGTTGGGTTGATTGCTCGCTCATACCAGTTGAGTGAGACTAAAGCATATAAGGGACAATACTAGCGCGGTGGTGATCCGCATCGAACATCTTGTTCATACAATCCCGCGCTCCACAATATTCTTTTCTTTGATTTTTTTAATCCTTTTCTTGTACAATTCGACGATTTTTTTGATGGTTTCGCGATCCACAGAATGATATTTCTTGATTTCCTCCAAATAATTCAACAGCCATGTGAAATCTCTGATTTTTACACTTGCTATGAAGCGATCATCAACGAGATAATTATATACTTTCCAAACATCATTTTGGTACCAAACATCATTTTTTTTTATGATTCCGCCACCTCATCTATTTTATGAATCTGCACCGAAAGGTTCAAAACCGTAAGATGCCAAGAGATATACATGCATGATACGACAAAAGCGATTGGCGTCGAAACAATTTATATACGACTCGATGATTTTTGGAACGGGCGATGCCCGTATTGCGGCCTGGTCGTCGATGAACTATATCCCGATGCAGGACATGTATATCGGAATGTAGACAAGTGGATTAACGCGGTGACGTATT
>JAUQYW010000796.1 GCA_030587525.1 Candidatus Sigynarchaeota archaeon
AGCACACAACGCGGGAAAGAAACTGAAACAAGAGGGGTTCGTGTTCGACGTTGTATACACTTCGGTGCTGAAGCGGTCAATCAGGACTACGGACATCATCCTAGACGAGATGGATTTAATGTGGATTCCCGTGCACAAGCTTTGGCGCTTGAACGAGCGACATTACGGGGCATTACAAGGCTTGAACAAATCCGAAACCGCTATGAAGTTCGGCGAGGAACAGGTCAAGATCTGGCGCCGGAGCTATGATGTGCAGCCACCAGCGCTCGAGAAGACCGATGACCGGTACCCCGGCAAGGATCCGCGGTACAAGGAATTGAAGGATAAGGAACTCCCGCTCACCGAGTGCTTGAAGGACACGGTTGTACGGTTCTTGCCCTGCTGGAAGGATACCATCGCACCCACGGTAAAGTCTGGAAAGCGCGTGCTGATATCCGCTCACGGGAATTCCATCAGGGCACTCGTGAAATACCTCGACAACGTTCCGGACGACAAGATCGTCGGGGTAGAAATCCCAACGGGCATTCCCCTGGTCTACGAGCTTGACGATAACTTGAAACCGATCAAGCATTACTACCTCGAAGACCCCGAGAAATTAAAAGCGATGCAAGAAGCAGTCGCCAACCAGGGAAAAGTGAAGAAATAAAAGGTTTTTCTCTCTCTATACTTGCGTGTTTTTTTACGTTATCTTTTATCAGGCATCTTTTCGAGGAATCCCGCGTAATCGCGTGCTTTCTTGATTGCTCTCATGAGGACATCCACACGGCCGAACACGGGAATGCCTTTCTCGGCCAACTTGTCACGAAACGACACGCGGCTTGAAAATCCATCCATACTCTCGGCGAGGAAAGGATCGTTCAAGTACAAGGGAATGTTCCTGCCATGTTCCTTGTTTTTCGTATGGGTTACGACCAGGTTCTCGATAGTCGCTTTTTCGTATTGGTCCGGCGTCATGAAAAAATTCACGCTGAAGGACGGGAACCGCTCAGACTCCTTGATATACACGATCGCGTCGATGTTGGGGTCTTGCGCTACGATGTCGATGGCATTGGCAAAGTTCTTGGGCACGTATCCATACTCGCCAAGGTCAACGGGATTCGTGAATGATGAATTGATGTCGGGGATGAATGCAGCGATCTTTTCCTTGGTCTCGTTCTTCAACTCGGGTATCTTGAAACCGCCGGCTTCGAAGATATCGGATGTTTCGACGGCATTGCCTCCACCGCATGCCACGATCGCAATTTTAGATGATCTTGGCAGCGGCATTTTGAACGAGAACATCATCAACAAGTCGGAAAACACCTCGAAATCCTCGGCGATGATGGCCCCGTTTTGCTTGGCCATAGCTTGCCATAGCTTGTAATTGCCTGCCAACTCGCCTGTGTGGGACGCGGTTGCTTTATAGCCGACATTACCTTGCCCGCCTTTCCAGATCACGACGGGCTTTTCTGGCGTTACCGCACGGACATTACTCATGAATGCTCGCCCGTCCCTAGTGCTTTCCATGTAAAGACCAATAACACTCGTGTCTGGATCTTCCTTGAAGAATGGCAAGAAATCATGGGCTGCCAGGTCGATTGAATTGCCGATGCTGATGATCTTTGCAAACTTAACGCACCGTGACATCAAGAACGTGTTGGTCTTTGCCGTGTGACCTCCCGATTGACTAATGAAACTGACGGTTCCAGCATTCTCGATACCCGTCGGTTGATGCGGGAAATAGACGAGCTTGCCTTTCGGGTGAAACAAGCCCAGGCAATTCGGCCCGATGAACCGCGTCTTGACCTCGGCTATTTTCGCCAGGAGCTGTTTTTCCAGGTCATCATTGCCCGATTCCTTGAACCCGGACGTGAAGATCACCGCGAATTTCACGACTTTTTTCTTGAAATCCTCGATAACCTCTGCCACGAACTCTTTCGGCACGCCGATGATGGCGAGGTCGATGTCTTCCTTGATATCGAGCACGGAACGGCACACGGGGAGTCCTTCGAGCTCGGTGATCTTGGGGTTTTTGTTCACGGGGAAGACCTTGATGCCGGAGTTGACGTGCCCTTTCACGTATTTCAAAACGCCGACGGGGTTGGTCGACGCCCCGATGATGGCCATGGTTTTTGGGAAGAAGAGCGGTTGGAAGTCGATGTGGTTTTCTTTCATGATACGGGCGCCGTTTCAGCTGTAATTGCCGTGCTTTCGAATGCAACTCATGAAGTGGCGGATGTTGTCGATCGGCATCTTTTCAAAAACGACCGTGCTTGGGCCCATGACGAGGTGGCGGTTGTTTTTCAAGGCGGCCATGATATCGACGACGTGACGTTCGATCTCGTCCTTGGTCCAGAAAGGAATGTTGCCAACGTCGCCCCACCCGATGGTCACGAAATCCGGAAACTTCTCCGCGATGATTCGCGGATTGGCTCCACCCTCCCATCCTTGCAAGCCCTGGAATCCTGCCTTGATCAGATGAGGGAGTAACTCGGTGATATCACCGTCCGAATGGACGATCGCGTGCATACCCGCGTCGCGAATAAGACTCGTGATTTCCTTGTAATAGGGGAGAATATCTTGTTGCCAGCGGTCGGGAGAAATCATGGGATGGCCCTTGAACGCGACGTCGTCCAGGATGTTGATGATACGGCCACGCCCACCCGTGGCATCGATGACCTTCTGCACGTTCGTTTTCGTGACATGCGCGTAAAACTTGATGATTTCCTTGTACAATTTCGAGTTTTTCCGGTATTCCTTGGCAAATGCCGTGAAGCCCATAGCTTGCCACGTCGTGTCAAAGATGCCGCCGATCATGGGCACCGGGAAAATGATCTTCGATATTTTTTCGTAGAAGGCAATGGTTTCTTGAATAGCCTTGGTATTATCCGTGATGACGAGATTTTCTTGCAGCTTTTCGAGAATATCCATCCTTTTAACGAGACCGCCAGCATAATAGCGAGATCCCTCATGAGGGCGCTGGCCGCCGAGCCCGATCACATACGATTTTCCGTCATCGTCAACGATCTCAGTCGCCTTACAACCCACCGAGTGCGGCATACCCGCGAACACGGCATCGAACCCGAGCACAAGCGGCGCATCGAACGTCGTGTTGTAAATCATTTCCCCTTCATAGCTGTCAAACAACTGGCTTTCATATTTGTTTATGAAATCGGCGAGAACACCTTGCACGAACGTCGGTACGCGGTCCATTTTTTTCCGGTCGCCTGTAAAGACCGAAAGGAATCTTGTCTCTGGATCCATGAATGTCATACTCGAAATGCTTTGTA
>JAUQYW010000005.1 GCA_030587525.1 Candidatus Sigynarchaeota archaeon
CGGTGGTTCGTGTCGATCACCTGCGACGTGGAAGCCCCACGATACATCGATAACGACTTGTTCCAAGCGTTCGACCTTGGCATCGCCAACATTGCATCTGGAGTGAACGTGCACGGCGAGACCCTCCGGTTCAAGAACAAGCGATCCGACAAGTACTGGAAACCGAGGGTCGAGGAAGTCCAGTCCAAGCGCGACCATTGCAAGAAATACAGTCGACGGTGGCACCGGTACAACAAGAAGCTCGGCAAGATGAAATCCAAACTCGCCAAGCAGATGAAGGATTACCAGCACTGGGTATCGCGCTGGATCATCGACCACACGAAGGCAAACACCATCATCATCGGCAACCTTAACGTGAAAGAGATGGCAAGGAGGAAATCGGATACAGGCAACCCACGAAAAAACAAGGCGAACAAGACGCTCAATCACTCGCTCCAGAACACGGGGTCGATGGGCCGATTTGCCACGTTCTTAGCATACAAGGCAAGGCTCGCGGGCAAGCGGGTGGTGAAAATAGACGAGTGCTTGACGACGCAGGTCTGTTGTTGTTGCGATAGGATGATGAAACGTGGGCTTTTCGAAAGAATAATTGACTGCAATTGTGGGAATCGGATGGATCGCGACCTGAACTCGGCGATCAATATCATGATCGTGTTCCTGCTGAAAGCCGAGAATCGCGACTACGATTTCCTATTGCCGAACCCCTCCGTGAACGGGGAATCGTTCCTGGATCGCTTCCCGAAAGCGGTCGAACGGTTTGCCACGATACACGGGCTCGCTCGTGGTAGAAGCAGCGATGCACTCGTGGGAAGCCCCAGTCTTTAGACGGGGGTAGTTCACTGCAAGAATAATATTGTTCATTATCACATGCGCGAATGGAATCGGTTACCAGACTATATATTCAGAATTCCGTTATAATTATTCATTTCAGCATGAAACGAATAGTTTATCAAGTCAATCGAATTGCTCTTGTTTGTGGGATCTTCTAGAATTATGCAGCAAGTCCGGTGGTAAGCTTGGATTCATTGACCAGTATCAAAGTGATCTCTGGAAGCATTGCCGCCGTATTATTGTTTACCGACTTTTTGATTGTTTTTCGGCAATATTTAAAGAAGAAATACAGTCCTAGCTTATACTTGTCATTGGCATGGTTGGGGTTCTTTCTCGAAGTCCTATTTTCCACGATCGCTCTATCATTCGGGTTGAACACTGATCTCTGGCTCTTATTTCAAAAGTTTTCATATTTGTCCCTCACCCCCGGGTTTCTCGGCATACTTGCCCTCTATGATTCGATTAGCAGGGATAGTATTGAACCAAAAAGCTTCGCGCTCCTCATTTTCGTGCTTGGAGCCAATAGCTTGATCATTAGCGTGATAACCGATTATAATCTCATGATAATCCCGAACATTATCGTCAAGTGTATAGGTCTTATTATTAGCAATGCTACTTTTATCTTGTATATTCAAATCTACCGAAGGGTTCCACAAAGCTTGAAACGGCTTGCGTTGCTAAATGTCATCGGCTCCTTTTTCGTTTCGGTCTTGTTTGTCATCGTGAACATTGTAGAATCTGCATTTCCAAACCTGATACCCCCAGTTGCTCGCATCATCGAAGCCGTTGGCGCGTTGATCCAAGCAAGTATTTTTTCCCGGTACGAACAATTATTTTACGTGCTCCCGTTCAAGGTCCAGAAGCTCATCGTGTATGGAACGAGTAAAGGCATCTCGTTATTCACCTATGAATGGTCGAAGTCGGAAAGATTCATTGACGAGGATATGTTCACTTCGATTTTACAAGGAGTGGGTATGATCGTGAATGAATCTTTAAAGAAAGGAAATGTTCAAGAAATCAAGATGGAACAGGGTGTGTTGCTCATCAGCCACGACGATACGCATCCTGTCGCCAGCGTCTTGATCGCATCAAAGTCATCGCAAGTGTTGCGCGATGGGCTCACGGCTTTCGCCCGTCAATTTGTCAAAATGTTTGAAGTATCCTTGGATCACGCAGAAAAGCCTGAACGTTTCAACAACGCGATCGGACTCGTGCATTCATGCTTCCCATTCATCCCACAATATGAATAACGAGCAGTTCACGTAACCTTGCGATTATACTTTTCTTATAACAAGCTCGAAATGGTCGCCGTTCACAGTTTTTCGGGTAACTTTCCACCCGTCTTGCTCGGCGACACGCGTGATGTTCTCAATTGCAGGCAAAAAATCACCCTTGATCACGAGAACATCATCTCTCGATAACATCTTTAGTTCCTTGCGTGTTTTAAACGCAGGCATCGGGCAGACCGTTCCGGAAGTGTCGAGAACCCGCTCAACCATGAGCATCATCGAAGCTTTTCGTTAAAAGAACAATGACTTATCTGATCCGGCAACCCAAGCAACGAGATCATGCATGCTTGCGGTCTTCACGCCTGTAACGAAGTCCGCTTCCGTAATACCCCGTGCTTTCATGCAAACGCCGCAAGCCTTGATCTCCAGCTTTCTTGTTTCCATTCCTTGCTCGATCCATTGCTTGACGCTCGGGTATTCCGTGGGATTCTGACCCTTCAGTGCTGCAAAGATGCCATCCTCGATAAGGAAGAGCTTGACCGAATGGCCCTCAAGAATTGCAGTATTGACAAATCGCATGGCCGTGTATGGCCGCTCCGCGGTATACGGGGCTTGTCCAATGATTATGCACACGCTTGCCATGATCATGAATTAGAAACTTTCATGAATTATTAAGATTTCTGATATTAAAAAAATGATTTAAAGCATGGACTATTTGGTGGAATGCACGTAATTAATGTTACTTTAAAAATAGGGAAAAAAGCAAAGTAAAACATCTTGATTTACGAGGACGTGGCTACGGCCTCTTGCTTTCGAATCTCCCGCGCCAATTTGAGACTACTGTAAAGACATATCGTGAAAATCGTGCATGATATATTCCCGATAAACTCCGGCTGGACGTAAATCCGTACAAGTGAAATGGAGAGGTACATGACGATGAGGCTGATGAGAATCGAAAGGGCTTGTTTTTTAAGCTGGCCCGTCGTTATCCGTGAAACTTTTATATACGTGATTATCACGTTCACGGCGGCGAGAGCCAAGGTACCTATCCATATATAGACCACGTACAGCAGGATAACAGGTATGAAAATGCAAGATATCACGAGCAGCTCCGCGACGAGCAAGATATAGGTGAAGAATGGGATCTTCTTGCCTTGAACCATTTTTTCCACGGTGTTTGACATGAAAAGAATAGAAAATCCAAGCGCTACGAACGTTACAAACGACAACAGGTTCTTGCTAAAGATCGGAACATCTGGCATTTGCTCGAACGCCAAAGGCTGGATCCATACCTCACTTGGATCGAGCCGCGTATACCAGTGGTACACTTCCCAGATGCCCGTGGTGAAGCCTCCGAAGAGAAAGCCGATGCCGTAATTTTTGAACATGTGCGTTTTTGATGCCTGGTTTTCTTTTCGTGCCTGGCGCGCATCGAAAAGAAGTTTCATGCCGAAATAGAAAAATGTGAAAAAAACAACGACCCTGAAGAAATCATCGATAAACGCGAGCAATTCATTCTTGTAGCCGACACGCAAGCTGATATAGTTGGTATCGTTCACCTCGTTGCGCACGGCGAAATACATCGTGGCAATTTGTGCTGGTTTTTCACCTGTCTTGTTAAATAGATAAGTCTCGACTTCATAATCCACGGTCAATAATTGGTATGATATTGCTAATTCTACCAAGGTTATGTTTGCCCAAATATGCTTTGAGATGAAAGGTTGACCACCAACAAAATGTAACATTTCCGTTTCGTTCAAGAGAAAAAGGGAGCAATTTTTTTCTGCGATGAACGAAATCGCTTCTCCTTCCTTGTACAGCACTAGATGTGTTTGAGCATTTCTTGCCGCATCGGTATCCGTGTTGTTTGAGTATTCGTAATATTCGATATGAAACTGATTCGGCAAGAGATCCTTTTTAAAGTTAATAACGGCGGACACGGGCCTGAACATGACTACGAAAAACATCACGCTCAAGATAATCGAAAGATAAATGGTAGTACGTTTCATGATAGTCGTCCTAGTTTTTTCGAGAGAAATTCTATTTTAATAGGTTATACCGGAAATATTAAAAAATTATTCCTATGACCCTGGGCGTTGATATAGGCAAAGTGTCAAGATATTAAAAAGATAAAGATATTTTCGATGATAAAGATATTTACGGTAATAATGATAGTTACGATGTGACGAACCACCATGTCGCTAGGGGACTTGCCAGCAGAAAGCCTTCGTGAGGAAAAGGAGGCCCTTGACTTGATGAAATCGGGCCAAGCCGAATTGGCAAGATATAAGTATGCTAAATTATGTAAAAAACACCCTAGCATCCCAAAGTTTCATTTTAATTATGCACTCGTCTTGTACAAGCTAAAGCGGTATGAAGAGGCTTTGGAAGAGATTAATGCTGGCTTATGGCTGAAGCCCGATGACTTAAAGGCCACGAAGTTCAAGCACGAAATAAATTCCTTGGTCTTAAAGGCGCGCGCAGAAGATCGGCAAAAAGTCATAGGATCCGGAACGATTTCCCCGGAGCAAAAGTCGCCTCAAGAACCTCGAAACTCGGGACCTTTACCAGAAGTTATGCCTGCCGTCGCCTCCGAAGCACCAAAAATCGAAACGACAAAAGCGGAGCCGGTATCCGAAGTAATGCCGGTCATTGTTCCTAATGCGCCGAAGGTCGAGGAACCAAAGCCGATCGTCGAAGCTCCGAAGATCGAGGAACCAAAGCCGATCGTCGAGGAGCCCAAGCCGGCCGTGCAAGCGCCGAAGGTCGAGGAGTCCAAGCCGGTCGTCGAAGCCCCGAAGATCGAGGAATCAAAGCTTGTCGTCGAGGAGCCCAAGCCGGCCGTGCAAGCCCCGAAGGTCGAGGAGTCCAAGCCGGCCGTGCAAGCGCCGAAGGTCGAGGAGCCCAAGCCGGTCGAGGAATCAAAGCCGGTCGTCGAAGCTCCAAAGATCGAGGAACCAAAGCCTGTCGTCGAGGCCCCGAAGGTCGAGGAATCAAAGCCGGTCGTCGAAGCTCCAAAGATCGAGGAGCCCAAGCCGGCCGTGCAAGCGCCGAAGGTCGAGGAGTCCAAGCCGGTCGTGGAAGCGCCGAAGGTCGAGGAACCCGAGCCGGTCGTCGAAGCCCCGAAGATCGAGGAATCAAAGCTTGTCGTCGAGGAGCCCAAGCCGGCCGTGCAAGCGCCGAAGGTCGAGGAACCAAAGCCTGTCGTCGAAGCTCCGAAGATCGAGGAACCAAAGCCGGTCGTGGAAGCCCCGAAGATCGAGGAATCAAAGCCTGTCGTCGAGGAGCCCAAGCCGGCCGAGCAAGCGCCGAAGGTCGAGGAACCAAAGCCTGTCGTCGAAGCTCCGAAGATCGAGGAACCAAAGCCGGTCGTGGAAGCCCCGAAGGTCGAGGAAACCGAGCCGGTCGTCGAAGCCCCGAAGATCGAGGAACCAAAGCCTGTCATGGAAGCCCCGAAGGTCGAGGAACCCGAGCCGGTCGTCGAGGCTCCGCAGATCGAGGAACCAAAGCCTGTCGTCGAGGCCCCGAAGGTCGAGGAACCCGAGCCGGTCGTCGAAGCCCCGAAAATCGAGGAACCAAAGCCTGTCGTCGAGGCCCCGAAGGTCGAGGAATCAAAGCCTGTCGTCGAGGAGCCCAAGCCGGCCGTGCAAGCGCCGAAGGTCGAGGAGTCCAAGCCGGTCGTGGAAGCCCCGAAGGTCGAGGAACCCAAACCCAAACATCTGGTAGACGATGATGAGCCAGAGTTAATTACGGAACCTATCGTGATGGAGAGCATACCGGGGCCAGAAATCAAATCCGAACAACCCGAAACTATCGAGGTCGAACCACGCATCACAATCCTCGAGCAAGCTGCGACGATCACCATCTCAGAAACTGAAACTAATGCAGAAACAGAATCCTTGCCCGTTCTAAGTGACGAGGCAAAAAAACAAGAATCCACGAAAAAAGAACAACCAAAAGAGATTGTCGAGGTGAAACTCGATTCGATTTCAAAGACAGCTTCCGGAAATGCGTCTTGCGCGGCTCCCGCATCGCAAAAACCTGACACGCAAAAGCCCGGTCTACCTTCTGGAAGGCTCGTGAATCTAAAGGATCTCTTTGCATCAAAGCAGAAAAGGGTCGAAACACAGGGACCCAAAGTTGAACATGACGCTATTTTGGAAGAGACTATCGAGATCTGTCCACAAACTGAAGAGATCGAAGAAAAGGCAGTTGATGAGCATAAACTCGTGACCTTCACGAGCTTCAAGGAACTAAACAGCTATAAAACATCAATCCAAGCGCTCGTGGTCAAGTACTTGACCAAGAAAATTGACCGGGAAGTGAAGAGAACCGACAGTGGCAGAACGGTTCCGAGCTCGGAGCCGTCGAAGCCATTGACCGAAATGGAGATCCTCCCGAGCATTGTTGCGGGAGGCATTGTTCCTGGAAATGCAGATGTTATGACCGAAAAGCCGGTCACGAGCTCAGCTCCAGAGATGCCAGCTGTCGTATCTCCATCTGAGAACCGGTTCGGGGCCCTGGCCAACGTCGTGAAGGCGCAAGACGGTATCATAGCAATCATCCAGTCTTCAAATCCCGCTACGCAATATCCAATTCAAATCGACTTGAAAAAGCATATAGAGCAAAAAGTGCTGGCGAAAGCTGCAATCCAGGGAAAAAAGCTCGTCGCTATCAAGGGCGAAGTCTTGTCGCAAATCATTGACATGGAATCATACATGACCCTTGTACGATTGAACAGGAATTATGAAAAAAACAAGCAAAAAACGATTAACGACTTGAAAGGCAAGGAACTGTCAGAAACCATTGCATCGATCGAAGCAGCCAAGATTCCGTTCCAAGGTTACACCACGGACCAATTCTTGAAGGAAGAATCTATAGGTCTTGAGCAACAGATGACTCGAATAGCAACCGGTGATCAATTAAACCTCACGGAAGAGGCATTGAACAAGATCGTTGCACAAGTTAAAGAGATCGGCGAAGACGCGGGCGGATCGGACCCGCAGTTCCGTGACCTTGCTTTACAAATCAAGAAGCTCGCTCATAGTCTTTACGAGAACGCACAATACGAGCAATCTGTAATCATTTACTCGACCTTCTTGACATATTTTCCCGAGGATTTTGAATCGCTATTTAATGTGGGCTTTTGCCAGCGCGAGATCGGAAATTTCAAGGAGAGCGAGAAGATATTCAAGCGCATCATCGAGCTATTCTACGACAACGGTTATGCGTGGTACAATCTCGCGTTGATCTATGCTATCACGAACGAGGGAGACAAGGAAGCATATTGCTTGCAAAAAGCGAGGGACTTTGGCTATGCGGTTGACATTAACAGGTTATCGCGGCTTTCCGTGACGTATGAAAAGAAAAATCCTTTCGATTTCGAATAAAATTCGTTTATCGTTGATCCGGTGACCGTGTTGAGCGGGACGAATGCGTGGAATTACGAAGCAGAAGCAATTGACAAGTTCAACACGGGAGCGTATGCCGAAGCCGTTGACCTTTTTTACAAGACCATCGAATTGTCGCCGCAAGATTCCCGGGCATTCTTCAACTTCTCGCTTGCTCTTGCTAAGCTGGGAGAAACTTATGCTGCATTAGATATGCTCAAGAAAGGACTCGACCTCGATCAAAATGACAAGCAAGCTTTAAAACTGTTAACCATCCTCTTCGAGGAAATAAAAGATACTGCGGAGAATCTCCATGAAATGATCGAGATCGCGTGGATCGGGAGATTCTTAAAGGACAAGGATTTACTCGCGAATCTAATTGATTCAATGAATTTCAAGCCAGCCATCGACATCTATTTTGCCAATGGCACGGATTTCTTGCACGCCGAAGGAACGAAACGGGTCGTGAACGCGATAGTCGCAGGAAGGCCCCCTATAAAAATTCAGAACCGGGATTTTCCGAATTCGTATATGGCGCCATTGCTGACGTTTTGTTACAAGCACATATCATTGCCATGCTTGCTGGAAGGCGCGATAGAACATATCGTGAAATATATCGAGGAACATTATGAAGAATTGCTGGAATCTGAAAAATCGGTAGCGATCATCTGGGCTTTTAACCAGGGCAAGAAAAAGTATGATGAAGCGGAATACGAAACCGCAGCGCTCATTTTTGAAGGGCTTGGAATAGTCGAGCCTACGAACCTTGCGATCTTGCTGTATTGTGGGAAAGCCTTGCGTGATTCGGGCGACATGGACCTGGTTAATCGTTCGATTGATTATTACAAGCGCATCATCCAGCTTAACGAGGAAAATGCTCTCGGCTGGTATGATCTCTCCTTGAGCTATGCAGTTCTCGGGGATTTCCGCCGCGAGCTTTTTTGCTTGCGCCGGGCGTATGACTTAGGCCATTCACGAGAAGATATATCCCGCATCACGTACCTCGAGAGCATCACTGCGCCGGAAGACCCCTTCGAATGATCCATACAAGGGCATTGTTAAAGTTATGAATACGGCAAGGGTTCATCCCTCGATGCCGTCTCCGGAATCTTCGTTTTTTCCTTTTTATAAGACATCAAGCTATAATAAATGATGAGACCGATGGCAAGGATGATGACAATTATCATGACTAGCTGGTTCCAATTAAGAATGAAGGGATAGGAAGATTCGGGGATGTCCAGCATCATAGCTTCGACGATATTCAAGAACTCGGTATGATCCAAGTAGGATCCTGCTTGTGCGGTGGATATGCTGCTGGGCACAGGACGAGACGAGGACGCAAGTATCGTTTCTTGATCAAAATGCGCCACGTAGAGGATTTCACGGAGGGGTGACAAGAATCCAGAAACATAGGCTTGGATGTTCGTGGTAAACGTTGAGACATTCATCCAGGACGAATTCCTGGCGACATTAAAGATGATGGCCACCTTGTTGCCGGCATTTACAAGCGCGACTAATCCGAGACCAGCGGATCCGCCGTAATCGAGAAGCACGGACCTGTGGGTGCCAATGGTAAGCATATCGACGTCCACGATTATGCCGGAAAGGCGGGCGTTCCATATTTCCAGGAACGTGAATTCAATCAAGTCCCAGATAGACGTACCTTCGAATTGGGTTGTCGTGTATT
>JAUQYW010000030.1 GCA_030587525.1 Candidatus Sigynarchaeota archaeon
CAAATTATCCAAGAAGGAAAAAAAATCGACGGTCGTGGACGAATACAAGAATCTCGTTTTAAAAAACATCCTCGCCGGCACTGCTAATCTGTATGATAATGTACTGAACAAGAAACAGGCATTTTCATCGTATTTCATCGTGCTCGCGGATAAATTACTCGATGATAAAGGAACCATCGCAGCGGTGCTACCCGCCACGATTCTCAGGACCGAATCGAATTACGAGCTAAGAATGTTCTTGTGCCGCAATTACACGCTCCGGTTCATCATTTCAAGGAACGATGCTCTCAACTTCTCGGACGATACCACCCTCAAGGAAATCCTGTTTATCTTGAAAAAGCAGAAACCCCGTGAAGGCGATGTGGTTTGTTACATCACATTGAACTGTTTAAAAGAGAGAATGGCTGCTGACATCCAAGCAGCAGAATCGGGCGTGAAACCAGACGGCTTTATTTACCGGTTTGGCGATTTTAGCATTCAAAAGCGATTGCAAGAAAGCCTTGATCCGAGCAACTTGTTCGGGCCTATTGCATTGAACAGCATCGATTTGCAGAACACCTGGAGCGAGATCGAGGGATCGCCGATGTTTCGCTCGCTCAGGACGTTTGAAAAAACGATCCCTCGTACCGGCAGGATGATCATCACCCGGGAAGGAGCCGCTTCTCGCTGCCATGCCAAGTTGCCGCAAATGGCTGTCGTCAAGAACCGGGACAGCAAAGCGCCGTTCCAATTTGATCGCGCTAATAACACCACGATATTTTTCAAGAGCGCGTCGACATCATATGCTGTTGATATGGCGGATACATTTAAGTACGTGCGAAATGCCAAGAATCCCACGATGTCATTGAATGCGTTGAACGAGTTCGTGATCTGGAAAGTCGATAATGCAGATTATTACAATGAAATTCAGCCTTGCACCATCATAAACATTAAGCAAGCGATAGACACGTTCAACGCTGCAAGCAGGACCGCGAGGAAGGATAAAGAATACACGATAGGAGAAATCGAAATCAATTTCCCGGAATTGCACGATGCACTAAAGCACTTGCCAGGTAAAAAAATCGCAGCTATCGCCAATCGAATACTCCGAGATCCGGACTTTTCCTCGTTTCAAGAGCCATGGACAACGTACCTATCGGACAAGCTCTGCTATCTTGCCACGGTCGATGCCTTGCACATCGAGGCCCCGAACACCTATTTTTACGCGTACTTTGCAGGCGAGGAACGCCGGGTATTTTCCTCCATTTTCTTGAACGTTCCTTGCTTGGAAACGGAAGAAGCGAAGATCAATTGCTTGTGGCTGAACAGCGCCTTGAACATGATTCAACTCTTCACCGAGCGTAATCCCACGGGCTGGTTTAAAATCAAGCAATTCATCCTCGAAGGGTTGAAGATCATCGATATCAACAAGCTCGAACCCGAAGCTAGAAAATTGCTCCTAAGCACGTTCGAGAGCGTGTCCAACAAGCCTTTCCTATGCATGTGGCAACAGTTTTTCGTAAACATTCCAGACGGTATGATCGATGCTTCGTTTAAAAAAGAACTAATCGACACGTTTAAACTCGGCAATATCGAGTATATAGCCATCAGAACAGCACGATGCTTGGAACGCAAGGAAATTGATGCGATATTCATGAAAATCTTTTTTCCGTCAAAAAAGGCTGAGGAAATCGAGCAAGAATTGCATTGCATCTACCTTGATCTCGTGAAAGAAATCATGATCGAGAAACGGAACATCACAAAATACAAGCCAAGATTGGATGAAGAGGATAGCGAAGCGATGCATGATACCGAAGCTTGATAAAATGGAAGTACTCGGAAGTACTCGACCAAGAAGCAGATTTCGATCACCTTCACATGTTGGTAAAAACCACGCTAAGACACGGTTGTCTAGTTACATCCATTCTCTAAGGTGACTAAAATCGCTATTATAGAGGCGATTTATTTTGTAGTAGTTATACCAATCTATATATAAGTCAACTTTTTCAATAATAGTAGAATATAATTTAAAACCTGGTGTCATTCCATGGCCGAGAGTAAACCTATCCTAATCAATAAGAAGGGCATGATAACCATCCCCGTCGATTTACGAGTCAAGTATCGTATGCTCCCAGGATCTAGGGTGTCGATCATCGAAGTGAACGGCCACCTGGAGATCATTCCCATCGTCGACATTGCAGAATTGCGAAAACACGATGCAGAAGATTTTGAGAAGAGTATTGAGGAATCCAACAAACAAGAACTGGCATTAGAGCATGACGAGTAAAGCCTACCTCGACACGGGAGTTTTGACGCTCTTCCTTGCAAGGAATTGTCCGCTCAAGGTCCAGGAGTTGATGGATAATATTAAGAAGGCAAAGATAGAAGGTCACTTGTTAGCACCCGTTTTAACGGAGGTCTTCCTCCATATCTGCAAGTTGGACGGGATTGATAGTGCGAAAATATCGATGAACTCCCTTCTCAAGCAATATCCCTTTAAAATAGGTGAGCAAGATACCTCCCTCATCATCTCTGCAGGCATCCTCAAGTGCCAGCATAGGGAAACGCTTTCATATGTCGATTGTATGTCGATCGCGTATTGCTTGAATAATAACTGCGTGTTTCATACAACAGAGAAAAAAATAAAAAAGATCCCTGGAAATACGCTTCAGAAATTGGATGTCGTAAAATACAAGTTTTAGGTTAAAACCGTGGTTGATTCGGATTCATTTTGGTTCTGAAAAATTGGCTTTCCTGAACCGCAAATTCACGAATTTTTCAAGTTCCTTGATCAAGTTAGGTAGAAACGTCTTTATATCCGTTATGATGGAATAATCGGCAATTTCGTGGATCGGAGCGTTCGCGTCGTTGTTGATGGCAACGATGATCCCGGATTCGTTCATGCCCGTGGTGTGCTGGATTTGCCCGCTGATCCCGAAAGCCAAATATAACTTGGGATGGACGATGTGGCCCGTTTGGCCGATGATCTTGTCCTCGCTCGCCCACCCGTTGAAGACGGCCACGCGCGTCGCAGCCACCTCGGCCCGTAGCATGAAAGCGAGTTTCTCGAGCAATTTGAAGGTTTCTTGTGAGCCAACCCCGTTGCCACCCGCGACGATGATATCCGCTTCCTCCAATTTCGACCCCGGAACGCTGTACCGTGTCGGGTCTGTCAATAAGCTAACGAGGAGTTTTGGCAATGGGGGAGGCGTTAGTTGAACCATTTCCGCCTTGTGGTCCGTGGCGGGGCTTGGCCTGCGGAACGTTCCGGGGCGCACGGTGCACATAGTAGGATAGCGGGTCGGACATATGATCGAGGCCACGAAGTTCCCGCCAAAGGCAGGCTTTGCCATCACGAGCAGGTTTTTCCCGTATGCTGGATGGTCTTCAATCGTCACATCCGTGCAATCTGCCGTCAAGCCGGTATCGAGCTCTGCAGCAATGCGGGCCGCCAGGTCTCGCCCTGCTTCTGTTGCTGCCAATAGCACGATGGCAGGCTTGTGCTGCTGGAGAAATTCTTTGAATAGTGGTACGATGATTTCCTCATTATAATGCTTGAAGGTCTTGTCCGGACCGGGCGTGGAATAATAAAAAATCGTGTCTGGCCGTCCGTGGCATTGGATTTCATCGAGATATTGCCCGCAGTCCATGCCGAACGTGAAGGCCAGCACCCGCTGGCTCAGCTTGTCGGCGATCTCGCGGGCCTTTCCCAGCAATTCGAGGCTCCCTGGATGCACAGTCTCGTGATCCTTTATCTCGACAAACACGCAAATGTCCTTGAATCGCGGGCGATCGTCTTTTTTTGGCATCCGGTGTTCCTCCTTCTATGTTTTTAACAAGTTATTCCGGGTGAGCAGCTCGATTAGCTGGTTGCCCATCTCTTTATCCGTTCCTTCAAGCCGTTTATTTTCACGTTTTCGCACGATCTGGCTGATCTTCAGCACTTGCGTGGGAGAACCCTTCACCCCGGCATCATTTTCATCGATCCCCAGTTGCTGCAGGTCGATCGTTTCCACACTTGCATCGAACGCGTGCTTGATGCGCTGTAAATCATAATATCGAGGCCGGTTAGTCTGCTTGTTGGCGGTGAGTATCACCGGCAGCGCGGTTTGCGTCTGTTGGGATTCATGGCCCTTGATCCGGTTAGCAATCAACCGGTTATGTTCAATCTTGAGCGCGTGGAACTGGGTGATTAAGGGGATTTTCATAGCTTGCGAGACCTGGTACGGCACATGGGCAGTGTTACCATCGATTGCTTCCACGCCCGCAAAGATCAAGTCAAAGGGGCCGAACCTTTTTAGACACGCAGCCAGGACTTTCGTGGTCACCCACGTGTCGGACCCTTTCAGCTTCGGATCACTGATCAAGATGCCCTTGTCCGCGCCCATTGCCTTTGCTTCGAGCAGTGCGTCCTTGGCTTGCGGTGGCCCCATGCTGACCGTCGTGATTTGCCCGCCATAGATCTCCTTGATACGCAAGGCGGATTCCAGCGCGGCGAGGTCATCAGGATTCACGATGAGATCCCCCTCGCGGACGAGCATCCCGTTTTTATCCATCTTCACGGATTGGCTCGCGGGAACCTGTTTAACGAGAACAGCGATGTTGACCATTATATGAATCCCCCGGAGAATTCCTTCAAGATCGCGGTGCCGATGATGATTTGCATGATTTCGCTTGTGCCTTCATAAATCTGGGTGATCTTGCAGTCCCGGAAATAGCGTTCGACCGGCAATTCTTCCACATAGCCGTATCCGCCAAAAATCTGCATGGCATCGGTGCAAACCTTCATGGCATTTTCCGCCGAGACGTATTTTGCCATGGCGGATGCTTCCGAAAAAGGTAAGTCATGGTCCTTGAGATCCGCCGCCTTGTAAATCAAGTACCGCGCAGATTCCAGGTTGGCCTTCATCTCGGCAAGTTTAAATTGGATGGCTTGAAACTTCCCAATTGGTTGGTTAAATTGCTTGCGTTCGGTCGCATATTTTGCGGCAGCTTCAAACGCGGCCATACCAATTCCCAGCGCTTGTGCCGCGATGCCAATCCGCCCCATGTCTAGGATTTTCATGGATAACCTGAAGCCCTCCGATTCCTTGCCGAGCACATTTTCTTTCGGCACCCTGACATTATCAAAGAATAGCTCGGAGACGGGGTTGGCTCGCATACCCATTTTACGCTCGATCTTCCCCACGGACACGCCCGGAAATGCTTTCTCTACTAGAAAGAGTGCGACTCCTTTATTTCCGGCCTTCCGGTCGATGGTCGCGCCGACAATCATCGTTTCGGCGATGGCACCATTGGTTACAAAGCATTTTTTCCCGTTGATAACGTACTCGTTCCCATCCTTGACCGCCACCGTTTGCATACCCGAGACGTCGGATCCCGCGTTCGGCTCGGTGATGGAAAACGCGCCGATCTTACGCCCCGAAGCCAGATCGGCAAGGTATTTCTTCTTCTGGTCCTCGGATCCAAACACGCTGATCGGCAACGCGACGACAGAATTATGCACGGTCACCATCAAGCCTGTCGCGGCGCAAGCCTTGGAAATTTCTTCAATGGCCAAGCAATAAGATATGGAATCGAGCCCCGCTCCTTCATATGCCTCCGGTACCTGGATCCCGTAGAGATGCTGCGCCGCGAGCTGGTCGATCACCTCTTTCGGGTGGGTCTTATGTTCCTTGTCCAAGTGAGGCGCCACGACTGCCAGCACTTCTTGCGAGAACCGTCGGACCGATTTTTGAACCAATTTTTGAATCGGTGTGAATTGGAAATCCATCAAGGGATATAAAAGCAGAATAAATATAATTTATTTTCCCGTCGAGCCATCGATTTTTTCAACCATTGATTCAACCGCGGATTGTAATGGAACAAAAGCGCGATTTCCGACCAGTGATAAGCTCGTGGATTCATGTTCTTGCAGTGAGGGTTCTTCGGGTAGCTGTCCTAAAACGTCTATGCCCTGTTTTTCCACCCATTCGGGCAAATGTATTGTAGTACCACGGGTCACTTTATTCACTACAAGACCTGCTCTCTTGTATTGAGTAAAACGCTGGGAAGATGCGATAATGGCCTCGGCGGTGGTAATACTGCGCGCGGAGGGATCCGTTACAACTACGAGATAGTCAACAGCCGATATCACTTGCCGGTGAACTTGTTCAAGCCCCGCCTCGCAATCAATAATGATGGCATCGTACTGGTTGATCAATTGCCTGATGACTGAACGCAAGAGCGTGTTACTGGGACAAAAGCACCCAGCACTGGTTGGTTGACCCATGACCAGGAGATCGTAGTCCGGGCCTTTTATCACGCTGCGAGCAACGACCGCATCGACATCATGAGCTGCCTTGGTTTTTTCCTCGGAGGTCCCATGTGATGCCACGTGAATGAGGTCCGCCCGGATGCTTTCCATCGTACGCTCTGGTAGGACGCCGAGAGCGCGGGCAAGGTGGCTCAAGGCAGGGTCCGCATCGATGAGGAGCGGGTGCCGCCCGCGAGCGATCAAGGCGCGGGCAAAAAAGAATGCGAAGGTCGTCTTTCCCACCCCCCCCTTGCCAACAACGGCAAAGACCCGGAAGGGATGCTGGGTATTTTCTGGCGTTTGTGGCATAGCATGATCACTTGCTAATCATGGAATAAATCCTCGCGCAAACGGATCATTTCCCGCAACTCATCGCAGATATGCTGGTAGTCGCACGCATTGCACTCCCAATCGAACTCGCAGTCGTCCCGGCGCTTCGCATATTGCGCCAATTTCGCACGCAATCGTAAATCCATATTATGTCGATTGGCCTGAGTGATTTCTTTCAAGGCTAGGATGGTGGTTAGGCTGGCGGTGAGGAAGACCACCTCTACTGATCGCAGGATCGTGGCAAATTGCGTCCGGTAGAGGTGGAGGAATGCACGACCGAGATGCTGGAACGTGACACCTTTTTCATAGAGCTTCTTGCTCAATGTGTACCGGTTCTCTCGGAGGATGGACCGTTGCATGAAACCCTCGATTTGATCGGTAACCTGGAGCGCGCGGTGCAATTCAGCGATGCGATCAGAAGTCAAATCGGCACCCCACACGATCACAACGAGAGCAAACGGAACCACACGCTCGGGGATGCGGGGAAAGTCTTGCCCTACCAGGGTAATTTGACCATCGTGCACTGCCGATGGATCCAAGGCAGTCACGAGCAATGCCGTTGACGGCACTGCATACGACCCGAATTGGACTTGAACCTCGTCATCGAGGAGCACGCCGCTCCATATGCCGTGACCCACCCGCATCGGCAACTCGGAGAGCGATGCCGGCGTCTCCAGGGGAACATGCCAGACGGCATACTCTTTCACCTCCAGTTTCGACTGTTCAACGAGGCGCCGGAAATCTTCCATGTGCGGGGTCATCTCGGAAAAATAAGGTATGAAAAATGCTGGATTGGGCTTCTCATCTACAATGCCCGGTCAAGCAGCTCGATCAAGTCTATGACATCGATGTCAGTCCCGGCTTGTGCATTCGCGTCCGAGAGATTGGTCTTGCAGAACGGGCACGTGGATACAAGCGTGGTTGCCCCGGTTTGATGGGCCTCCTCCACGCGCTCCCTGGCAATGTGCACAGCCCATTCTGGATACCCGATTTTAACGCCACCACCAGCCCCGCAGCACCACGCGGAAGTGCGGTTGCGCGGCATTTCGACGAGCTTGATGCCAGGAATTTTCACTAGCAGTTCACGCGGCGCGTCAAATACGCCCATATGGTGACCGAGATGGCACGGGTCATGGTAGGTGACGGTGGTGACAGCGGGATTCTTGCCCGATTTTTGTTGGAGGCGCTTTATCTCTGCCGGCGTCAGTTTCTGGTTGATGAACTCCGAGGAATGGAGCACCTCCAGGCCGAGATCCACGCCAAACTTGGCAAAGTCTTTCTTCATCGTTCGGTAGCACCCCGAGCATGATGTGACGATGGTCTTCGCCCCTGTTGCAGCGATCGCGTCGGCGTTGTAGCGCATGAGGCCTGGCACGAGGTCGAGTTGTCCCGTCCGGATCAAGGGAGACCCACAGCACCGTTCGTCCACGACCGTGAAGTCGACCCCCAATTTTTGGAGGACCGACAGCGTCGCATCGCGCAGCTGCTGCTGGCGATAGTTAGACGTGCACCCGATGAAATACACCACGCTGGCAGTCGGTTTGAGGTGATACTTGGCCCGGATCTCGGCGTTATCCGAGTGAGGGGCGCCGTAAGGATTGAAGTGCTCGGCGACGGGAGGCACGAGCCGTGCTTGCTTTGCAGGCGCGCCCACGGATTTGACAGCAAATTCTCGGAGTGATTCGATGATGTCCACGATCTGATCCTGGTGGGGCGCTTGGCAGCTATCCCCGCACGCGCCGCATGCCGTGCACGCGAAGATGGGATCCAGCATGTCTGCGGTCCATTTGAGTCGTTGCGTTAATAAACCTCGCGCCAGTCGAATGCGTCCCGATGCCCAGTAAGACTCGAACTTGAAGGTCTCCCCGGACGGGCAGGTCGGCGTGAATTCCTTGTATGCATACTTGCACGTGTTGCACCGGATGCACCGGTCCAAGACCAATTTCAGTGCCTCTTGGGATGGTTGGGATAATCCTGAAATATCAGCGAGTTCTACCATTAAATGCCCCACCTCCCCGGGTTGAAGATTCCCTTCGGGTCCATGAATCCCTTGACTTTCTTGAAAAATTCGAGCCAGTTCGGATCGATGAATTCCTTGAGCCGGTTGCACATCCAGGCGGGGGTCTTGTACGGGAGGCACCCGTATTCGACACCGAGGGCAAAAAATTCCTCAAGCGCGCTCCGGGCTCGTTCCTCCTCGGAGTCCTTCTTATAACGGATGATTGGGCGGAATAGGCTGTAATGCCCCGATTTCATTATCTTTGAGTAAACGAAGGGCGGGAAGTTGTACTTGTGAAAGATGGCGGTCCCTTTCTCAAGGAGCACGCCCAGGTGCTCCGGGGGCGCGTAGGATCCATACCAGGTCAAGCCTGAATATTCGACCAGTGGGGTGACGACGGCCGGCAAGTCGTAGGCAAACCGGAAGCTCTCCCCTACTATCGAAGCTCCAGCATCAAACTCCGTGAGAAAGATCTTGTTGCCGTGCTTTTGATTTACTTTTGCCAGAATGCATTGCATGATCTCGTACTTGGCTTCTAGATGCTTTTGCGTTAGCGCTGAAAGTTGGATGAGCATTGCAAAATCGGGCTCTTCAGGAATCTTTATCGGGGTGGGGATGCCGAGCAACATCTTTGCTACTTCCACGGACACCACCAATACATCGTCGGCGATCTCTGCCCGTCCCAGCTCACGCATTAATTCTGCCGTGTTCTCGAACCCGTAGCAAAAACTGACGTAAGCTTTTTCGATGGGTCGCCGTGGCCACAGCTGGACCGCGCACTTGGTCACGATGCCCGTCATCCCTTGCCAATTCACGAACAAACCCAGCAAATCCGGCATGGGATAGCGGGTATGCCAGTTATCCGTTCGGAACTCCTTGCCGAGGAAACATGACCCGATACGTGCGACTGTCCCGTCGTGGAGGACCACCTCGATGCCATTGATCCAATCTCCCATCGACCCGTGCGCGGAAGACATGTTATTCATGCCGGAGAGAAGTGCATTACCAACGGCCCCGCTAAAGGGCGGCGCGAAGGGGTAGGAATACCGGAGACTCGGATGGTGGTCGTCGAGGCATTTCTTTAATTGCCCGAAGGTAACGCCGGGTTCGAGGATTGCATACATTGAAGACTCGTGGACGTGGAGGATCTTGTTCATCCGCTTGGAGAAGTCGAGGATGATCCCGCCGCGCACTGGGATAGTCAACCCGCCAACGTTGTTGCCGGAGATATAGGGAATGAGGGGCACTTCCATGTCATTTGCTAACTTGACGACAGCTACCACTTGATCCACGGTTTCTGGCAAGGCCACGAAATCAGGCATATGGGGCTCGCACTCCGTCGCGTCGTAGGAATACGTGTACAAGTCAGGCTCCTTGTCCGTGACGTTCTGTGGCCCGAAAATCTCGACGAGGCGGTTCTTGATCTCAGTTTTCTTATGATCGGTGAGATTTTGCAAGGTTAACTCCACGCTCCCCGGCTATTTTCAAGGCCGGGATGAAGATTTTTACGAATTTGAGTAATGTCCCTATGTGCCACATCTT
Organism: Candidatus Sigynarchaeota archaeon; assembly: GCA_030587525.1. Taxonomy (GTDB): domain Archaea; phylum Asgardarchaeota; class Lokiarchaeia; order Sigyniarchaeales; family Sigyniarchaeaceae; genus Sigyniarchaeum; species Sigyniarchaeum tengchongense. The sequence continues at coordinate 10,146 of JAUQYW010000030.1, forward strand.
TTTCACCTTTAGCTGCCCTATCATAAACGCGTGCATGATACCGATTTCACTTTTAGCAATGGCTATCATCATTTCGAGGGGCATCAAGACTTTCAAATCGAATTTTGCTGCACCACCTGGTTCGATTTGGATTTCCGTTCCGTTAAAATGTACTGAGACAGCATAGATACCGGTGATTTCGATCACAACGGTTTTTTTCCATTTGGCAACGAGGGGCTCCAGCTCCCCGCGACTATCGCGATAATTGAGTAAATTGCGGACAGCTATGCCGAGGACGTCTTGAGGGTCATTCATTTTTGTCATGGTAATGCAGTCCCACAATCATATCTAGTAATTGTCAAATAACATTCAATTCAAGGTTATTAAAGCCAGCCAGTTAAAGATGAATTTTTAAATACGCTGAGGGTAATTTGCCTAATCATTCCAGCATTTTACGTGGAGGGGAATTATGAATCCCGAAGCAGACCAAGACCTCCGCAACGAGGCAAAGGCATCGAATCTCGGCCGGTTATTCCAGCTTTTGACAGACATATTTGGCCAGAGGAGACAAATGCTTTCGCTTACGAAGATCGATGGCGCGGAAGTGCTAGCCGTGTTTCCATCACTTGGCGGACGCAGCGTCACTTGGAAGGTTTCCAATTGTCATATCCTTCCATACATGAATAAATCTGACCATGCAGCCGCTCAAATCATATTCAATGTTCCACGTGATGCCATCGTGCCCCTCATCATCGACGTGATTCGGACGAAGGCCAACATGCAAGGACTATTCAAGCTCTTGTTCAAATACGTTCTGCCCGGCAAGGTAAAGTTGAAGGGGTCTTTTTTCACCGCCGTGAAAATCATCATGGCATTGATGGTTGGTGCCCATCCCATGTACGCCGAGGAAAAGCGGTTGCAATCGGGGAATGCGCCGGGCAAGAGCGCCTAGGAGGGGCAAAGTATGTTGAAAACAGAATTCATCAAGTTTGCGAAGGAGCTCCAAAACCCCCACGTTACCGCGTGGAAGGCAAAGGGCGGCAAGGTCGTTGGATTCTTCTGCACCGATATGCCCGAGGAGGCCATCCACGCGGCGGGGATGCTCCCTTTCCGAATGCGCGGCACGGGCAACCAGGATTACACGTTATCCGATGCCATCCTCTCCCGCTTCAATTGCACGTTCGTTCGCTCCGCCCTCAACTTGGCCATGGGGGGACGGTACTCTTTCCTCGACGGCCTGGTCGTGGGTAACACGTGTGACCACATCCGTCGCATGTATGACATTTTTGGCAAGAAACTTGCCTTCGAGCCGCGATTTTTCTTGTCCTTCCCCCACGTGTTCTCCGAGGAGGGACGGGCGTGGGTAAAAAGCGAGATCGAGCGGTTCATCCAGCAGCTCTCCAAGGCGTATGATACGCCCATCACGACCGAGGCGCTGAAAGATACCATCGCGATATACCGCACGAACGCACATTTGATGAAAAAGATTTACAACTTGCGCCAGGGTAGCGAGCCCAGGATTAGCGGGACGGATTTCATCAGGATCGCCGTGGCGAACAGCTCGGTGCGTAAAGATTATGCTAACGAGCAATTAAATAAGCTTTTACCCATCATCGAGGCGGAACCGCCCTTCACGAACGTCCGGGCACGCCTCATGGTCGCGGGGAGCTTCGTCGATAACCCGGATTTCATCGAGGTGCTCGAGCACGCGGGTGGCATTGTCGTGGCAGATTCCTTGTGCATCGGCGCGCGGTCCTTCTGGGGCGCGGACTTGTGGAACGATGATCGCGCTTCACCGGCTGATCCCTTGGACGAACTAGAAAAGCGCTGCTACGAGCGGAGCCTGTGCCCCCGGATGATGGGCGGGCATAGTGGACGGTTGAAATACATCCAAGATCAAATTCGCGAGGCACACGTGGATGGCGTGATATTGGAGCGGATCGAGTTTTGTGACCTCCACGGGTGTTCGAACATGATGCTCCAGCACGTCTTGGAGGACGCGGGCGTTCCTGTCCTGAGCCTCGACCGCGAATATTTTCTCGGCGACACGGGGCGATTCAAGACCCGGGTGGAAGCATTCCTGGAGAAGATAGGGTGATCACATATGCAAGAAATCGCCACGAAAGCGCCACGCGCGTTGAAACCGATCAAGCCCTTGGAGATACTGCATGAAGGAGTGACCAACACGCTGGAGCTGGTTATGGGAGCCATCCCCGACCACGAGCTACCCATCTTCAAGTCATTCTTGAAGGCTCTCAAATCGTCCTTGGAGGATATCATTGCCAAGGCTCGCCAGGGGATATCTCTCATTGGAACCCACTTTGCGTTCCCTTCCGAATTATTCTATGCATTCGATTGCGCTCCTTTATGCTTTGAAGCCATTTCCTACCTGCCGTCTGCGCTCTTCACGGAGGGCGCTGAACCGTTCTATGATCTTGCGAATTCCTACGGTCATCCTTACCACACATGTTCTGCCCAAAAAGGCGTTATAGGAATGGCTCTCAAGGACAAGTTTTTCGACGTGGACGCCATTGCGGTTCCCACGGCTCCTTGCGACAATACCATGGCAAGCTATTCCTTTTTCTCCGAGGTCAAGAAGGTGCCAACGGTCGTCGCCGATATGCCGACGTACCATGACAAGCGGGGATACAATTACTTCGCAACCGAGCTCAAGAACATGGTCAAGAAATTGGGCTCCATTCTCGGCCAAGAACCGAATTTCGAGAGCATGCGCAAGGCGGTGGGGCATAGCTCCAAGGCAATCGAATACCTCGCCGAGATCAACGATTTACGGGCGGCTGTCCCCTGTCCTACCGAGTCGATGCTGAACCCCCTCGGCTCTTGTGCCCAGAACTTCTTCGCGGGCCGCCCGGAAAAAGAAAACTTCTACCGCGATGTTCGCGACGTCGCTAAGGAACGCGTGAGGAAACACGAGGGGCCCCCCGACGTCAATGAAAAAATCCGGGCATTCTTTCCTTACATGAGCATCTTCTTCGACGTTGGCATGTGCGAGTGGATGGATCGCGAGCTTGGCATGGTTAACGTGAGCGATCTGTTCAATTACTTCTTTTTTGACCCTATCCCGCCGACCGCGAGCGTGGATGAAATGTTCGACGGGCTTGCCCGGCAATCCATGGAGTACCCGATGACACGCCAGAGCGAGGGATTCGTGGATTATTTCCTCGAGGACACGGTATTTCTAGCAAAGAAATTCAAAGCCGACTGCGCCATCTTTTCGACGCACATCGGGTGCAAGCAATCCGTGTCCGTGGTGCAGATGATCCGGGAAGTGCTCCGGGATGAGCTCGGGATCCCGATGCTGGCGATCGAGCTCGACATCGGGGACAAGCGTATGACCTCCGCCGAAGTGATCAAGAAAAAGATGGAAGAATTTTCGAAAACATTGCTGTAGAGCGTGGGGAAAGGGCGGCGAGCATGCTATATTGCGGCATTGACGTGGGATCGACCATCTGCAAAGCCCTGGTCATCGACGAAACGCATAAAGTCCTTGGAACCAGCGCGCAGCGCGTCGGCGGGAATCCGGATGACGCCGTGGATAATTGCCTGGTAGCGGTTCTCAAGACGCTGAAGGCTAAACGGAGAAATATCTCACGTATTATCCTTACGGGGCGAAATTGCGAGCACGTGTCTGGAAAGGACACGCGCGAATCCGACTTGAAGTGCCTCGGGGCTGGGGCCTTTACCCTCGTTCCTTCCGCGAGGACCGCGATCGACACGGGCAGTTTCACCAACAAAGTGATACGCCTGGATGCCAGGGGGCACATCACGGATTACCAGACCAATGACAAGTGCGCCGCGGGGGCGGGCATGTTTCTCGAGCTGGTCTGCAAGTCCCTCGACTTGTCCATCGACGAGATTGGCACCGTCGCGCTCTCGGCCCAGCACCCGGTGCCAGTCACGTCACAATGCAGCATTTTTGCGGAATCGGAAGTGATTTTTTTGATGAACGAAGGCGTAGCGACGTCGGAAATCGCCGCAGGAGCTTGCATTTCGGTGGTGGGGCGCCTCATCCCGCTCGTCGCGAAGCTGGGCGTGGAGCGGGATGTCATCCTCACGGGCGGCGTCGGCAAAAATGCGAAGGTGATCCAGGCCCTTGAAGAGCATCTTGGCGTGAAAATGGTGCGGTATTCGCTGGATCCCCAGTACGTTGGCGCTTTTGGAGCGGCTTTGATTGCGTGCAAGAAGGAGGATGAGTCATGAAGTTTGCAGGCATCGACATCGGGTCTCTCACGGGCAAGGCAGTCATCATCGAGAACGGGCAAATTCTCGCGAGCGCGGTCATTCACGTGAAGCGGAACCCCGTCCAAACGTCCGAGGACGTTTATCGCCAAGCGCTGACGAAAATAAATCTTACGCCTGCCGAAATCGCATTTTGCGTGGGCACGGGGTATGGCCGGGAAAAGATACCGTTTGCGAACAAGACTCTCAGCGAGATCTCGTGTCACGGCAGGGGCGCCCACTCGTGTGACCAGGACATCCGCACCATCATCGACGTGGGGGGGCAAGATTGCAAGGTCATCACGCTCGATGATGCGGGATCTCTTAAGGACTTTGTCATGAACGACAAGTGCGCTGCTGGCACCGGACGATACCTGGAGCTCATGGCCGATCTCCTGGGATTCTCCTTGGACGATCTCGGCACCCTCTCGCAAAAAGCACGGATCCCCGTACAATTGACGTCCATATGCAGCATCTACGCGCAAGCGGAGGTCCTGCAGCTCATCAGCCAGAAGACGCGGAAAGAAGACATCGCCGCCGGTGTCAACAAGGCGATGGCCGAGCGGGCAGCATTGCTCGCGAGAAAACTGACGTTACGCGAGAAAATGGTCGTGACCGGCGGGGTGGCAAAGAACAAGGGCGTGGTGCAAAACTTGGAGCACTTGCTTGGTGTTAAATTCACGCCTTTACCCGTCGACCCTCAAATCATCGGGGCACTCGGGGCCGCTCAAATCGCCCAGGAAATGGGCTCGCGCGTTATGGTTTCGGATGAAAAACAACGAGCATCACGTACATAACTTTATGACTTGATCACGGGATTTGGCTGGTTTGGTGGCATTGCCGGTGGCTTTTTAAGCCAATTGCTGTTCCTCTCGAAAAAGAGAAAGATGTCGAGAAAACCCGGCGAGGTATAAAACACGGGCGTAGTTACTCCATGATTATGGCGTGATCATTCATCCTTTTCTAAGAAATCAGTCAATTTATAATTCTTCTTCATGATTTCGGCCTGGGTCCAGGTTGGCAGTTTAGTTGGATGCGCTATCGTTAATTTGATAAGATCCTCATAATCCTTGTTCAGTTCAAATCCGATCCCGTTTCGGCCTTCTAAAGCGCAAGCGCCCAAGGTTGTGCCAGAACCTAAGAACGGATCCAATATCGTGTCATTGACGAATGAAAACAGTTTGATTAACCGTCGGGGAATTTCTATTGGAAATGGTGCCACGTGGCTCAAGATATCGTTCTTGTCTTGGCCAAATTTGATCACCGGCGGGATGTCCCAGATGGAATTAAAGCAATAATCGCGCCATTCTTCCTTGGATATTTTTGATTTTTCCTTTATCTCATCATCGACCTTTCGGCTCTTTCCTTCCTTTCTGAAAACATAGATGTATTCGAATGCGATGTGGGAATACAAGTTGGGAGGAAAAGGATAGCTTCCGAAAATCATTTGATTGTTATACTTGCGTTTATCCCAAATGAAAATATTCGACAAGTGTAACTTGTTGTCGCGCATGAAATGTTCGATATCATGCATGATATTCACGATCGAACTGCGATCCGGATCCGTACCGTTTTCTAACCGTGAAACTGGTACCGGCTGGATATCGATGCAAATTTTGCCGTTTGGGACAAGTACCCGATTGCATTCAAGCCAGATCTGATTCAATGAATCGATATATTCTTGATATGACTGTGAATATCCTATTTGCTTCTCGTGTTCGTAATTCTTTACATTCCAATATGGTGGAGACGTGATGATTAAATGGATCGATTGCGCTGGCAGCTCTTTCATTAAATCTCTTGAATCACCGATTTTGTATTTCAAATCCAACATTAGACTATCAACTCAAGTTGAAGTTCATTCTACACGAATTACGTATTTGTATTATCTCTTTCGGTGAACAATGAAAAAGCAATTCCGCGCTTTTTAGTCCATTCATCTGCCGTATTCCAACATAATTCACATTTCGAATTTGTGTTTACATGTAAAAGATACTTTTTACTCGTACTTTTTTATATCGATCTTCCACGGATTTGACGATGCGGTAAACATTTCACTCATTCGCCATCAGGTCGAATGAGGAACAAGGAACATGGAACAAGGAACGAGGAACATTTACCCCTGCAATGCGCAAGATAGAGAGATTGTCATATTCGCTCTATAATTTATTTTAAAGCAGATCATGCTTCCTCTCCTCCTCGTCGAATTAACAATTAAATAATGATTGTTGATTGTAGCTTCAATCAACAGCGCGGATCCATACGTCAATCCTGGATAAATACGCCATATCCCTTTCATTAGTTAATATGAGATCATACATTCATCTTGCTGAAATGAAAGATCCGACGGGCAAGGATTTCGGCGGGAGCAAACATCTGGACTTCTCCCACGAAATTCTGCAAGTACATGCTGAATAGATCCTCGAATTGAATCACGAGGTCTTTTATTTTGGCCCGCAGAATGTCAAGTGGTTTCTCCACCACGAGCGCGGCGGTGACATGTCGCCCGCTAAAAAACAAGATGGTCGCATCCTGCTGCTGGATCGACGTGAGCTTGCTCTCCCGTCTGGTG
>JAUQYW010000032.1 GCA_030587525.1 Candidatus Sigynarchaeota archaeon
CAACCTATTTAATAACAAATACGAATATCGATGGGATCGTGACATTCCGTGTCTCTCCCGGTTCGGTCACAACTGAGGTTTATCAGAAGTTAACACCTGGTTTCTACACGAGTAGAATATCAACAATTCCGACACCATTCTTGAAAGGTACTGGCGGAATCACGCTTCAGCAATACGAGGGTGGAACAGATCTGGTTCCAGTCGTAAGTAAATTCTTGATCAAATCACCAACGACCTATGATTTATCAAAGCCTAGTATGACCTATGATTTTAACTGGCTATTTGACCAGGAATCAAAGGGCTATCATGGAAGAGACGTGGGTTTGGAAATTCCTGCGGATTCACGTCCCGCCTGGGAAGCGGGATATCCCGTCTTAAAAGGTCGTTTATTTGCGATTTCGACATCAATCGATCCACTTTATGATGATGACGAATCCAACTTGGATGGAATCGATTTCAGGATCGATATAAACGGCTTTAACCAACTTGAGACCACCATCACGTTAGAAGATTTTTACGCGGGTACAGATTTAACAACTAGCATACCTTTAGCTGATGACTTGTACGTTTATGATTTTTCTATACCGCTCGTTGCTTTTCAAGGTGTAACAAAACCAGATATCACGTTTTTCATAGAGTCAATTGGCAGTTTCTCGAAGAAAGCAATCTATCTCGCATCTATCGAGGTATCTGATAGTCCAGACGCAGTCCGAGCTGATGCCGAAACCTGGCAAATTATGCAAGAATTTGCCTCGAAAATGAATCAACCTTTGGTGACCGGCAATTATAACGATCTCTTGATTTCCTCGAATCCAAGAGGTGGCTATAAGTATTGGGAATGGCAAGAGCTCCAGACTCGATATTCGCGACAAGAGGATATCGTTTCCCTATTGGTAGACCTTGATGGTGGTGACACGAGTCGTCCTTCGCTTGATGCAAAAGTAGTACAATTTACAGCAGATATCGATCAAGACGACGACCTTGATACTTTTAATGCAATCAAGATAACCCATGAGGATCAAGGTATCGAAGACGATCTTTACTGGTATACCACAAATATCACGTTGATCGACTTATTCCAGAAGGTGCCATATATGAGCAATGCCGGTTTTATAAACATGATGGTCGGAGACCATTGTCTATATGATGGCGTGCAATTCAAACCGAGTCTGCAATTTCCAACAAGAACAATATACGATAGCATTCGCCACGCGGATTTTCGCTATTCTGCATCATGGAATGATTACTACGATTCCATATATATGAAGCCCGATGCCCTTCTATCAGATGGTGCCGTGATCCTTGAATATTCAGATGTATACGTTCCATACCGAGCCTCTATCACCGGTAAACTCGGTCTCGCAGGATATGCAGCGGGAGGCTGCACGGTAAAATACACGATAGACATTCGCGATGCTTACGATACATCTAATGTGGTATCCTATGACATAGCGACAATAACGAGTGGCGTGGACCAGAAACTCATCACTTTCCCTGGCGACGTTATCATCTCTGAAACCCAGCTCAAACCTTTCGTAGGAAAGAATGTCGACATCTTGTTTAAAGTGACGTGCATTTCTGGTGATCCAAATCAAGCTCGGGCATACTGGTGTGATATTCAACTCATCGCTTGGGAAAATACCGTTGTTATATCTGCCGGAGTTCCATCATGCTTGGCTTCACTCATTTGGTCATCGAACTTCTTGAACTACTTCACATTTGATGCAGTTTCCGATATGACCATTAATCCTGCTAACGGATTTTCTCTCACCATCTCCGATACTGAATCCACGATATCAAGAAATGACCTGGCGGGTGGAATTAGTCAAGCGCTGAACGCACGGGATTACATTCGTTCTCTCCCTTCCGGATATTCTATGCAAGATCTTCGCTATGCATTCCATGAGATCACCAGTATGACTGGTTCGCAAACGGAGGACGTGATTGGGAATCCTACATCGACTTATGTTTTTTCAGGAGATTCCCACAGTGCATTCATTCAACTGAAGTTTAATGAATGGTATCTTGGCCGTGTACAAGATGATATAAAGAATCCGGTTTTACGTGTAGGATTTTTACAAGTTCACGATGAAGGTAGCCAAGTGACGCGGTTCACACGCCGCATCCGCGCCGTGATCCAACCATGGTCATGGAACCAGTATAGCAACTACTATCAATTTGATGCTAGGAATAAAGGCGCCGTATCTATGGAAGTTACCTTACCAAATGCTATCACGGTAGACGCAGCGGACGATGTCAAGCATGAAATTTCATTATCGTATCGATATCGAAGCGATCCCCATGATCTTGTTGTTACTGATTGGGGTCGAGTCTTTCAAGTTATGACCCCACAAGACGTAATTGCCAATGGATTGATGCCTTCTGAATGGAAAACGATCGAGGAGCGAAACCGTCGTGTCGATGAATTAGCCTTGAAAACGCTTTGGGATGTCGCAAACTGGCACTCGAGTACCGATCCTGACAAGAAAGCGAATGTCGACTATGATCCCCTCTATGATAATGGCATGATGTATGTGGTCACGGATGCAGATGAAACAAGAGTTGCCTCGCACCCGTATTCTGCAGAAGCGATGTTTGATTTCGATTCATCGAGCCCTGTTTGGAAACAGCTGTGCGGTGCCACGTCATCGAAGATTTCTTTCAATAGTTTTTCTCATTTCGGATTTGCCTTCATCACGAACGATACTTCAAACGCGAAGGAAATTCAGGCCACTCTCGGGATCAAGCAAGGTACTACCGTGACAGAAGTAATACTCACACCACTAGTTAGATTTGATGAGTCTAACCCAATCGGTAATGGTTACTATCCGATTTCAATCGATTCCGCGAATCAAGATCTTGCGTGGATCAAGTTCACTTTCACGTTCAACGATAAAACTCGCCTCCCACAGCAACCGGTTGCTTTCGGTTTACGTGGGTTGTATTTCGAAAATAAGGAATCCCGTGTCGAGCTTAAAATCAATGGTGGTGCTCGCGTCTTGCACGTGCCCCTCGATCCATTGAATGGGGAATGTGCTTGGAGCGAAATTACATTTACAGAAGCAGATTTACTTGATACAGCAACCAAGCTTTCAATTACTTCATTGCAGCTAGGGATTACATCGACGGCGAGCGATGACGCCATTCTGGATGTACAAGGCATCAGCATTGCATCGTTCTATGAAGGTGACGTGGCAACTGAGGATGATGACGAAAGAACTGTACTTAATTCTTGGATGTTTAGCGAGCAAGCGAAACTTGTTCTTGACATCACCTACCAGCTCGGAATACCTGGAATGCAGGCACCTTCACCACCTTGGGTGCCGACCAGTGGATCCGGAGCATATATTACAACAAAAGTGGAAAACTGGTACATCAAGCAATCTATTGACCTGGATCTATCTGGTGATTATGATTATGTGATGCAATTCATGTGTACGAAAGGAACTCCTGTATATCATGAGAATAATGACGGATCCATTGAATTAGACAACCCGGATAACGAAATTATGGACATTGATACGAATGGTGACGGAAGTTGGGAACTTGAGATTTCAAAGTTGGCATCACAGTCTTTGATAATCCAAGACGAGATCGCTGCTTCAATGAATAAAGAATCATGCGAGAAACGATACGATGAGGACGGGGATGGAGTTTTCGAAACCATTCAAACTGATTACCGTCAGCGGATAAGTAAATCGATTCCTGTTTGGGATTTGATAACGTGGAAAGATATTCAGTGGTCTCAATACACCGCATGGGATTTTAAGGAATCTGATTGGTCATACGGTTACATTGACGGGCAAGACACCAACGGGGATGGTATACTCGAGGTAGAAACCGAATCAATTGACCTTTGGACATGGGATGATTTGTACGGCGTATTCAAGACCTATGAAACACATACCACGACCCGGCGATCCTGGGCTGTTGATGAAGGTGATCCAGCAAATCCTGATGATGATAAATCCTACTTGGAAGTTGAAATCGAACGCACCAACGATCTCGTTGAAACGCGATCATTTATCTTGTATGGAGCAGACAATGAAGTTGGGTTCACGCTCGATGTCATCGTGCAAGATCACGTGACCGTTTTAATTGATAATCGCGTGGAATTGCCCGATAATTGTCGTTTAGATGAAGATGGATGCATATATTGGGCAGATTTAGATGGCAATTTTATTTTCGAGACTGGCTTCGTCTTCACGCATATAACCAAGACCGACGGCCCCCCAAGGGCAATTGGATTCTTCTTCGACTCTACGATGGATCATAAACTGGAAACGGATAGAGATGCCATTCTTGACAATAGAGGGGACCAATTTTGGCCAACTTATTGGTTATACGAAAACACCGGTTTCGATCGGATCAAGGGAATCAGCTGGGATGCCGCATTTGGTGATTTCATAGCCGGCCATGACGAAATCTGGCTATATGACTTTATTTTCTTCGAAGTGATACCCACTGCCATAATTATGGCGGGCACGAACGCGCTGCTGACATCGTCTGCTCTTTCTGACGGCACATCTGATATCGTGACGAAAATCCTTGTATTCCTAGTCACGATGCTCGCCATGATGGTTTATCAATTCCTCACCACCAATATTCGGCAAACTATCATTCAAAATTACCGGAATAAAAAACGGAATGCAAGTGAGATCAAACGAGATGTGGAAAGCAGTGGTACACAAGCATATATGGGGGAAACGTTTAATTTTGAAACCTGGACTGCAACCGGCTTCACTCGACCTGCGGGATGGTATACCGTTGAGGAGAACGACCCGTCCGGTCATCGGACAATTTATTGCCCTACAGAGACACCAGTATTGATCGGAACTGGATATGAAAGTGCGACAAATCGTCATCGTGCTTTTGACTGGTACATGAGAGAACAATTGCCCGATGCTGAGGATGACCTTGCCACGAAGACAGGAGACAAGCTAACTCGCATCGTTCCGGTCGTCAACGAGTTCGGAGAAGTCTCACTCGCGGGTGCAGCCGAATCGCCATGGATCCCGCATTTTGCTGATTTCAACCAGATCCCGCCAGTCTACGACGTGGATCCAAAGAATTACATAGTATCTCCGGCATACAAGGTACATTACCAGATGATGTGCTATTTCTCCCAATACAGTGCATTATATAAAGAAGGTGCAGAATGGGATCCGCGCATTAAATTCTACACTTTTCTGGAGCAAACTGTTGAAGCTGCCTTGACGTTTGTTGCCTCCATGGCATTAACTTCGTACATCAATTACGAGCATACCCTCAAATACTGGTGGAAGGGATTTACGGCGCAGTGGACAGGTACCGGGGGATGGGTTGGATTGCTCAAGGAATCGCTGGAGGAATCGGTCCTTGAGGAGTATTTGACGATATTTTTTGCCGAGGTATGCCACGTTCCTGATCTTATAGCAGATTGGTTTTCAGAAGCAATTTCCTTCGCATTCGTCGACAATATTCGGCATGGCGGGATGTTCGGTGAAGCCATTTCGTACTACCGTGCCCGCCACGATGTCAGGATGCAATACGAGGGACAATCGCGCATCATCACTGATACCTTCTACCACCAGTCGTATTTAACTAAGAATAGACCCTATCTTGCACCGGCGATCACCCAGCTTTATCTTGCCAACAAAGCATTAATCGAGGCTAAGGCAGCATTCGCCTTTGACATGATTGATCTCTTGTGGCAAGTGGGACAAATCAAGCAATACAAGGGTTTGATGCAAGTTTGGCCGCAAAATGTTGCCAATATCGCAATATCGCAATATATATCGCAATATATATCGCAATATCGATATATCGATATATCGCATCTCCAAGCGGTGTTCCTCTTGCGAAAGAATCAAAAGTGGTCCTCGATTTCGTCACCCGGATGTATAGGATAGGTTTGCCGGTGTCGGTGCGGGACATTTTCCTCGCAACAAGAATTCAAGACAAGGTGCTCAAGGGGCTTCTCGAGGATTCTCACCTGCTCCAACAGCTGGAATTGAAGGGCGCCTATTCCTTGGCGGGTTACAAGCCTGCCCAGGTGTCGGAATTCATCGAGCGCGCGGGGACACTGTTCACCGTGCCAAGCGTGCTGCTTTCCAGCAAGGTGGCCAGATCCATGGCGGAATGGCATGTTAAGATCCATGATGCGCTCGTGAACCTTGTTCGGGCATCGGGCGTGGTGAGCAGCACTGCCGAGGCGATTGCGATGGCGGAATTTGCGAGTTCGGGGTTCACGTCCATGGAATTGTATCGAGATCAACTCGTGTATCCAAGGCTCGTTGAGTACATGGTCGAGGAGCTCCAAGCCTTGTTGCTGAACCACCCGGAATGGCTCTTGATGCACTCTCCAGGGACGAGCCCGTGACACGCGCGAATCTATTTTTTATTCTTTTTTTGGCAGTACCGGACGAATGCTTGCGGATCCTTGGCGAGTCCCTTCTCATCAAGCCCTCCGCACGCATCGAGAATGCTACCGGGAATCGGATTGTCTTTCAAGCTCAGCTCGCGCAAGTTCACGAGGTTTTTCAGGCCGGCGATGTCGGTTATGGAGTTCTCGTCAAGAATCAAGGTTTTTAACTTGGCGAGGTTATCGAGGCCAGAAATTGTGGTGATGATGTTCCTGTTGAGATGGAGTTCTTCCAGGTTGGTGAGATGGTCTAGCCCTTCAATGCGCTTGATCCCGTTACGCTCGAGATTGAGGCGATTGAGCTTGGTCAAGGTCTCCAATCCACGAATGCGTTCCAGGCGGGTATTGCAGAGATATAACTCTTCCAGGTTGACGAGCGTTTCCAATCTTGAGATCTCCGCTATGTCGGAGTTACCAATATTTAACACGCGCAAGCCACGGAGATTTTCGTGGTCCAAGCCCTTGATCTTGGAGATCGGATTACCGTAGAGATCCAGGTTGCTGATCGTGGTGAGCTTGTCCAAGCCTTCGATTTCCTCGATGTCGGTGATTACCGCTCCCCCCGTCAAGTCAAGTTTTCCGCTTTCGATGAAACAGCGATGCCCGTGCACGATCACGAATTCTCGCTGCATCGGCGAGAACTCGGCGGGAGACCGGCAATATTTTACCATGTCCTGCGGTTTCCGCGCGAAACCGTTCCAATCAAGCCCGCCTAGCATGTCCAGGTAATCCGTGTCGAGCGGGTTTCCAACCAAGTACAAGGTATTTAGGCGATCGAGGTTCTGGAGTCCTTCGATTTTCGTTATGCGGTTCCGTGCAATATAGAGATTTACCAGGTTCACGAGGCCATCGAGCCCTTCGATTCTCGTGATCTTGTTATCGTCAAGAGTTAGACCATATAATTTTCCAAGTTTTTCCAAGCCACTTATCCTCTCTATCGTATTGAGTTCGAGATTAATTTGGCTCAAGCTTTGCAGACTATCGAGCCCGTATATATCGGCAATTTTGTTATTGCTGAGGATTAGGTTTCCCAATTTGGCGAGATGGTCAAGTCCCTCAATCTTCGTGATGCGATTACCTTCAAGACGCAATTCAAGCAGTGAAACAAGAGTATCAAGATTCTCGATCTTCGAGATTTTGTTCCCTTCAAGCGACAAGCGTACCAGATTCGTGAGGCCCTCGAGCCCTTCTATTTTTCTAATGTTATTGCCGCTAATGGAAAAAGTTTCCAAGCTGATCAGGTTATCCAGGCCGCTTATTTTCATGATCTTGTTATCGTCGAGCTCAAGACCCCTCAAGTGTTTCACGTTCGCGAGGCCCTCGATCTCGTCGATGCTCCTGAGCGGCGGCGTCTCCTCACCTTGATCGAGCTGGAAATTGACGAGATCGTTCAATTCAAGCCAACCGTTCTCGACCGGGTACTTGAAGCCGTGAACCGTCACGAATTCTTCGTCCATGATTACCTTTAAAGATGACGCATTTCTCACATATAACCTTTTCGGTAAAAATTCTTTCGATTGATGTGAAAAACGCCATTAAATATAGTTATTAAGGACGATTAAATGCAATTGGTGCACGATCCCGAGAGACCAGCCTTTGTAAAAAGATAAGGATGCACGGATAAAGCTTCACGTGTGCAAACCAGACATGGTCCATTGACCGAAACCTTTAAGAGCTAAATCGACGTGAAGCACTAGTGAAGCATCCCGCGTGATCACGCGTGCGCGCACCAAGTCAAAAATATGTTCGAGATGTGAGTCATGGGCTTGGATTTAGATTTCATAATCAAGGTTTGCGATTCGTGTTTCACCCTGACGATCGAGCAAATTGAGAACTGCCTTCGATTGCTCGATGCATATAAAATAACGGATAACAAATATCCATCAGAAGCCGAAAATGCCCTGCTATTCCAAGCGATGCGAACCAACAAGCAATTCAAGGCACAAACAAGTTTGGAGAATTACGTGTCTGGACTTAAATATGGTTTAACGTCTCGGTTAACCGCCGACGACGTCATCAAGAATCACGATTGGATGATGGCACTGCTGCGTGAAAATGGCCATTCCTATACCAGCGCGGAATGCTGGCTGAAGGTGCAGGAATACGATTATGGTCCTTCAACGCGCCAGAAATACGCGGATGAGCCGAATAATTGTCGCGTGGGACGCATTTCATGTGGGATGGAACCGTTTTTTCGCGTGATATGCGAAGGGCATCCGACGATCGTCCAGAGAACCCAGCAAGATGTCAAGTCGAGAAAATCTTTCAAGGAAAAGGACATGTCTTTAGACTATTATTATGTCCCGACGGGCAAGGGGTGTCTTGAAATATATCCCAAAGATTATGGCGAAGGTATCGGGACGAGGTTTTTCATATACGAGGAATACGCGGGTCGCGGTTTAGATGATGAGTTCCTGGATGACTTCCTCGCCTACTTCAGCCAGAAATACGAGCAGTTCCTTCAAGACGCATCTCGAATCTGCAACAGGCGGGTCAAGGCGGACGTGCTGTCTACGTGTTAACGTAAACACATGAACACGCAACATATCAGCTACAATAAACTCGTTATTAACACTGAAACACACAATATAACGCGTCAATATCAACTGCAATACAAAACACGCAATATGCAACACAACATATGCTTATTCAGACATCTGCACGGTCGTCGTCAAGGTATGGCATCGAAACTCAAGCGCACCGGCATCCAGCGCCGCCTGGACATCTGCAAAGCACGTGAAGCTGACCCCGACATCACCTATCGGCAATTGCAAACCAAATTCCTCGTCAGTTCCCGCATCGTCGCGCAAGCACTCAAGGGTGGCCGTGCCACGTGGGAGCGCATGCTCGCCGGCCCATCCGCGCCCGGCACGCCTCTAGCCTCCTCGGCAGCTCCAACCGTGGCTTCAGCATCGGATTTCCCAAGTTTCCCTGCGACCGTGGGCACGGCGCACTATCTCGCCGCCACTATCGAACCGCAGCAGGGCCGCGGCGACCCGCCCCCGTTCCGCTACCGCGCCGCGGGTGAGCAAGATTGGCACCAGATCGACGCGATCGGCATCGATGGCCTCCTCGCCACGCTCGCCTCGCAAGGCTGGGAGCTCGTCTACATGGGTCGCGTCGGTTTCGGCCACGGCACGTCGGCCTTCGGCGGCGCATACGAATGCATCTTCAAGGCACGCGGGTAACACTGAAAACTCGGTATTTTTAAATTAATATTTAGACACAATGCGAACCAAATCTTGTTGGCGGGAGAAGACGATTCTATTCGTGCATGCTGCACGACGCTCGCCGCGTCGCTTTTCACTCAGCCCGGCCGGCTTCGCTTCGATCAGAAAGCTGGAAGAAATCACACTTATATACGCGATAGACAAAACATTATCACGAACGAGGCGAACAACGCATGCGATCAAGGGGCATCACGCACCGGAAACCATTAAGCTCGCGGGCCAAGCGTTGGGTCGCCGCGATAGCGATCATCGCTGGTACGGGGTTATGTTTCGTCGCCTGGTATTCAATCGCCACGGCGCCCACGCCCGAAGGCTGGTATCGCCGAATAGAAACAAGAATCCATGTAAATTCTTTCTGGAGCGATGGTACCTCGTTCTTCATTTATGGCACGGGATCAAGCGGATATGTATTGAAGAAGCTTGATGCCGAAGGGAATTTGGTCTGGAATCAATGGAGTAATGATGAGTCAAGAGGCTATTCTGTTTGGGGAGATGGTTCGTGGGTTTATACATGCAGCGACCAGTTTTATCCTTCTATAGAAAAACGGGATGCAAGCACGGGACAACTCCAATGGAATGTGACTCTAACGGAGGTGCGCGCGGACGGCATATCAGATCGTGCCATTTTTGGAGCTGGGAACGCCATCTATGCTTGTGGAAGCATATTTTTCCAGCTCGCCGTGATCAAGCTGAATGCAACATCTGGTGCTCAACTTTGGAATCGCACAGTGGGTTTGGTGGAACCAGTGAATGGAGTATCAGTATGGACCGATGGCACGTTCGTCTTCACGACCGGATACGAGTACAATTCCAGTAACGGAATACGCGAGCAACTGCTGGTGAAATGGGACAAGGATGGGAACCAGCTATGGAACCGCACATGGGATCGTGCATACGTAAATGAACAAATGGGCTTTCGAATTTCGGTCTGGGGCGATATGACGGGAAATATTTACACCTTGAGCTCCACGGCCCGCCCATCGTCTACCCCACGTAACCAGACCGACATGCTGCTCATTAAATGGAATGCGGATGGCGACCAGCTCTGGAACCGCACGTGGGGAGGGCCTTCTGATGAACGTGGCCGCTCGCTCTGGGGTGATGGAACATCGATTTTCACTAGTGGTAATTCATTTAAAGCAATCATAACCAAGTGGGAATCTGGCGGAACCATTCAGTGGAACCAGTTGTGGGGATCAAAAAATAGAGAATACCTTATTAAATCGAGCTGGGGTTATGGCACAGGGCTCTACACGATTTGTTATGAATACCCACCTTTAGGAGGTACCACACAATCCTACTACTTGATTCGCTGGGATGCGGCGACCGGCGCCACGCAGCATATCATCGACGTGGACTGGTGGCTCGTGGCAATCGTATACGGGTCGGTCGCGACGGTCACGATCATCGTGATCGGCGGCGGCCCGGCTATCATGAAAGCCATCAAGAACCACAAGAAATCCAGGATAGTGCCACGTGGAATCGATCCCCAAGCATGCAATATAAGAGACCATCAAAGCTAGTCCTAACTTTCCTTCTTCGGCACCTTTCGCAGGTAGACCTCGTACTCGACGTTCGTGTCGACGATGCTGTTTTTCACGTATGCGCGGGGATCCAGAAAATGTAGTCGACACCCATCTTCGCGGGCTTGCGGGTGAACTTGACGATGCCTTGCTCGAGGCCGGGCATCTTTACCGCGGGGGTGGGGTTAGCCTGGAATATCACGTGTGCGGGTACTTCGACCACAGGCTGGGAGCTCGTCTACATGGGCCGAGTCGGTTTCGGCCACGGCACGTCGGCCTTCGGCGGCGCATACGAATGCATCTTCAAGGCCCGCGGGTAGGAAAATAGAATGCTAATGCATAGCTTCCCGGGCGTTCGGGAACCAACATCGACCGGCTCATGTCTCGATTTTACCGTCCCGGATCTTGAGTATCCGATGCGCCCTGGACGCGATGGCCGGGTCGTGCGTGACGACGAGGAAGGTCTGCCCGCGCTCAGTGTTCAGCCTCTCGAAGAGCTTGATGATCTCCTTGCCAGTCTGCTGGTCAAGGTTGCCGGTTGGCTCGTCGGCAAGCACGATGAGCGGGTCATTGACCAGCGCGCGGGCGATGCACACGCGCTGCTGCTCGCCACCTGAAAGTTGGAGCGGCAGCCGGCCTTCCTTCCCCTTCAAGCCAACCATCTCGAGCAAGGTCATGGCCTTGGCACGTTTCTCGCGCGTGGGCGTGTCGAGGATGGTCATGGGCAGCATAACGTTCTCCACGGCGGTCAAGACCTCGATCAGGTTATATTTCTGGTAGACGATGCCGATTTGCAGCCGGCGGATCTTGGCAAGCTCGGCCTGGCTTGGAAGCACGACGGACCGGGGAGCAATGCCACCCGCGATCGCTCCCGTGTTCCCCATTCCCCTTGTCCGTGCCCTTGTCCGTGTCCTTACCCAGACCCTCTCTCTTACCAGCGAGGCCCAGCGCGGCGTGCTCGCTTGGCGATTGGCAATGGCGTACACGGGCTTGCCGTTCAGGTACATGCTGCCGGACGTCGGCCCATCCAGCGTGGCGATTATGTTGATGAGCGTCGACTTACCGCTGCCGGATGGTCCCATGAGGCAGGCGAGCTCTCCTTTCTCGATTTCCAGCGTGATGCCCCGCAATGCGTGAACCGTGGTCGTTCCGATGCGGTAATCCTTGGTGACGTCATCGATCTTGACGATGATGTTTCCCGTGACTTGCTTGGTCGTCGCATATCGCTTCAGCGTCTTGATCCTGCTCGCCCGTGAAATTCCAAGGTAACTTGCCGTGCCGGCGACCGATGCGATAGCCGCTATAATGCCCACGATCCATGCAGCCGGGAGCGGCGCAGCATAGCTGCAACCAGTATTATTGCTGAACAAGTTTCCGAAGCTGGACAGATCTTCGAATGCGCATGTCCCGACATCGCGAAACTCGCACCAGGTGACGTTGTTCAAGGAACCATTCACGAACCGCAAGGCCTGCACCTCGATGCCATCGAACGAGCAACCATTTATCAAGTTCGAGGAGGAATCCGCGATCACGATGCCGAAAATGGAGCCCGTGCAATTATTCCCTAGCACGAGGCAAAACCGGCTTGAACCGATGTAGATGCTTTCGTTCATGTTCGTGATGAAATTTCCCTCGATCAAAACATCTTTACAATAATCTACGACGATGCCATGGGATGCGCTCTTGTTTTCCCCGGTGATCGTGTTGGTCGTGATGTTGTTGTGATCCGATTCGGAACAGGTCACGCCACCGCCTTGCATCGACGAGAAGGTGTTGGAATCGATGGTATTGTGCCGTGATTCGTACAGCACGATTCCCCTCCAGCCATTCGATATCCGATTTGAACGAAACGTGCATCGTGACGAATAATACAAGAGAAATCCTATCGACTCGACGCCATCAACGATATTGTGATGGATGTCCACGGCATTCGAACCAACAATCCAGGATTCCATGGGATAATCGAATGTCAGGTTAACCATGACATTGTCGTAAATGCTGCTCGAGTTTTCCAGCTCCAAGAACATCACGCCGGAAAAACCCGAGAATGTGTTGTTGGCAATAGTCGTGTTTCGGCAGAGTGTATTCTCGACATACCAGCTAAAAAATGGAGATCCGGATTCAATCATGTTATCGAACGTGCAATTGCGGATGGTCGAGTCATTGCATGCCTCTAACCGAATGGCCAACGGCGCGTTGAGAAACGTGCCATTCTCGATGGAAACACGGGCACACCGCGTGCCAATCATGCCACGGCCGGTGAAATGATTGTCATCACATTTAATATCCGAGCAATCAATGAGGTTCGCGGTGCTATTGCTGAATGTATTGCCCGTGATCGAGCCGTTGGTGGATTTTTCGATGAACAGCGGGGCGTTCGCGTTGGTCATCTCGTTTCCATCGAACCTAATGCCCCGGCAACTGGTGCACCGGATACCCCGATCGATGTTCTTGAACTTGCTCGAACGCATGATGAATGATGTGGTGTTCTTCACGATGAATGCGTAATCGGGAACCCCGCCATAGTTTACCGTGACATTATCCAGCACGAGTTCTTGATTTCCAAAGGCATACATGAATGTCGATGCGTTATCAAGCGTCATGTTTGCGATCGTTGTTCTTGTCGAATTAACGACGATCATCTGGCCCGCAATCCCCGAAATGCTCGCGCCAGACTGGTCCTTGACGAGAATGACAGGTTTGTCGTTAAGCACATTTCCCGTCGCGGACGTGATGTTGCCCAGCACCTCGAGGTCGGGCACGTGCAGCGCGGCTTGCCCGTCAACAGTGTTGTTCGTGATCTCGATGTTTGCTACCCCGTACATGGCCGTGCAAAAAGTATCATCACCAAGGAATGTATTGTTGACGAGCATGATTCCAGACGTGATCCCAGACGTGGAAGATAAATATATGCCGTTCCTTGAACCGGCGAAGCTCGTGTTGGCGAGCGTGAAGTTCGAGCACGATTCCAGCTGGATGGCAAGCCACGCGCTACCCCCGCCATCGAGGCTACAACCATCCATGCACAAATTCGAGGCATTCTCTAAAACGATGATCGTGGAGGCAAGATGTGACCCGGGCATGTTAAACGTGCAGTTGGAGATAGCCAGGTGCGTGTCCACGTTGCGGATGGTAAGCATCGTGCCCGTGATGTTCCCGAATTCGGTATCCTCGATCGTGTATGGATTGCCGAGGGTGCCATTGCCTGAGATGCCGGGAAATGCGGTGAGGGCATCGTTCCCGTCGATCGTCACGGGCATGGAGATTTTTCCGGCCGGAACTGTCAGACACTCTTGATGACGAGCCTGTTCAAGAGCGGGATGGAAAATCGCCACGAGCATGATGGTGAAGATGACCACGCCGATAGCAACCGCGAGTTCGCGTTGTCTCGTTGGAGATCGCCTTGTCAACGCATTGAAGTTCGATCCATGATTACGATTCGCTTCAGCTTTTTAATATTATTGCGGTACGAATCGATGCAAAATCCGTGGATAATGATGATCAGAATCGAATTATTGAAGATCACATTCTCCCCTCGGAATTTCATGGAACTCTTATCGCAAGCTTTCAGATCCTCGAGCCAGACGCGTGCCACGTCACCGTGCTGCGATCATCAAGCAAGTATATAAGCCTTGAACTTCGATATACATCGTGATCCGAGGTATTTCGTGCCTCGAGGTTCAATTATAGAACTATCGCCATATGATGCCTATGACCATTGATCAAGGAAAAATAGATGAATTCGTGTCGAACATCGCGATGGAATTTATGCGTGGCACGTTGATATTGTTGCTTCTCCTGGTAATCGATAAGAAGGGTGCAACGCACGGATACGAGATCATCCAGGAAATTTTTACAGAATCCAAGGATCTGGAAGGCCATACAAGTGTAGAGCTATCGAGTGGCATTAAGTTGAAGGAGGGAACCATTTATCCTCACTTGAACAAGCTTAACGCTCTTGGTTTCCTGGAGTCTTGGTGGGATCGTAACAGGAGAATGTACAAGTTGACACCAGCAGGGATCGAATTACTCGCCAGGATCAAAAACACGTACCAGTATTTTGGAACTGTCATGAAAAAATTCTTATAATGTTTATATTAAACGAGAAGGTGAAAAACATGGAACACGTAATGAATCAAAAAGAAATTAATCTTGAAATATTCAAATATTTGAATGAAATCGAAAAGCGGCTCGATCGCGAATATAATCCCACCGTGAAATTGTCCATCATCACGGAGATAGAAAATCACTTAAAAGAAAAGCTATATGGCCTCATGGATAAGGAACCCATAACGCGCAAGATAGTCTTGAAAGTCTTGGCAGACTTCGGC
>JAUQYW010000099.1 GCA_030587525.1 Candidatus Sigynarchaeota archaeon
TATTTCCCGGACGTGATCGTGTTTCGTGCGTCCGAGAAAATGCAGTACCAATTCCTCGCCTCGCCACTAATGCTCGCATTCATCGCTGCTCCAGCATATAACCATCCGCAATTGATCAACAGCCGTCTTTCCGACGATTATGCGGCCCGGACGAGCGAAAAGATCGCGGGCATTCTCAATGTCGGGGCGAAATGTGGCCACGATGCAATCGTGCTATCCGCCTTTGGTTGCGGGGCGTTCGCCAATCCCCCGGAACACATTTCCCAGCTGTTCAAGCATATAATACTGGAACGTTTTATGCATTGTTACAAGCGGATCGAGTTCGCGATCATCGACGATCACAATACGGGGAAAGATCATAATCGAAGTGGCAATTTCCAGCCATTTCACGATACTTTTTCCGATATGGTATGACCCGCTCCAAGTTCGCGTGAACCGTGCGAGCATTTCCCGATATTCTCATTTTTATAGGAAAAAACAAGGATTCCCGTGGATGGAATGGTTCCCAGTCAATGATGATCACGCGCGCAACCACGGGTACCAGGGCGAAAGGCCGAACATGAATATGAACGCCACGTGCTGCACGATGACCGCGATATTTCCCACGATCGTCGCGAGCAAGAGTGGGGATTCGGCAATCTTGGGTCGCCGGATCGCGACGAACGTGAACTCGGCACCGAGCATGATGACCGACGCGACGAGCATGACCATTGCGGTCTCGCTCTTGAGCGCTGCGTAACCGAAGGTCACCGCGATAACGCCAGCGATGGCTGCGATCCATAGAAGGTCAACCCAGTTCATTTTCCTTGTGCGTGGAGCCATATGCTCTGCAATGACGAGGATGGCAAAAAATCCGAGCATCGAGGTCTCTTGTAGCCCGTGCCCAAGCCATTCATCGCAGAAATACAAGTAGGCATACACGTTCGACGTGTCATACCCGTTCTGGTGAGTGTAAAAACTGTTCGCTCGGTCCATGCCCCAATGAAATACCACGCCCATCGTGGCCGCGATGATGCAGCCAACAGCAATGGCTTCGAGAACGATCTTCTCCCGTTCCTTGCCGCTCGCCTTGAGCAAGAGCAGTTTGAGGGAGAGCCAGAAAAAAACGTTCAGCACGACGCACATTGCAAGGAAATTGATGACAAACTCGGTGTTGTACGGGAACGATGCGCCCATCCCACTGGGCCCGAGCTCGAAAATGTTGACTTGGACGTCATAGCCGAGGTTAAAGAGGTCACGTGCGTACGCGCAAAGGGGTATCGCGATGGCGGTTATCAACCCGCTCGCTAGCGAAGGGATGAACGTCCTTCTTTTTTTTGCAGGTGCTTGGATGGTTTCTGTTGACATGACTTTGCACACTTCCTTGTGATGATTATTCCTTTGGAGCCAGCTCGGGAATCTTGAATACCACGTCTTGCTGGCCCAAGATCTCCTTCACCTTCTCATGATCCACGTGCCTGAGGTCCCGATTGGTGGCAATTGCCACTGCAGTTGCAACGCCGATGCCCTGGCCACATACGATGGTCGTGCCGATGCCCCGGTGCGTGTTCATGGCCTTGTCCTCGAAACTGACCGCGCGGGCGCAAAAGCCAAGCCCGTCGATGCAGTTCGATATCAAGGCCCGGAGGGGCATCTGGTACCCCCACTTTCCAGGCTTGCCCAGGTCTTCTTCCAACGAGACATCGTGCCAATTCGCAATGCCGATAACATCGGGCTTTTCCGTGTGCTCTAATACATCAGCCGCGGTAATGCGATAGATGCCATTGGGAATCCGCGTCGTACGCAATCCCATGCGATCCACTGTCCTCAAGAGATACGAGTTCTCCCAGCCGGGCATATGGCGCATAACCCGATAGATGCCGGCGGAACCGTATCGGTTGAGGATGTGCTCCCGGGACCACACCGCTGCATCAAGAGACTCCCAGCGATAGTACGAGCCATCGAGGCAGAAATTGCCCTGCCCTGGCGGTCCGACCCATTTCGCGTAAAAACCGACGAACGGGCTCTTGCTCTTCACGATGCAATCGAGATCCTCCTTCTCGTCTGCTGCGTCCCACATTTCCTTGGGTGCTCCGACCGCGGTTTTCTTGCTCTTGATCCAGACCAGCCGCCCGGTTTCCGCGTGCTTCTTGAATTGGGCCGGGTCGGTCGGGTAAAACTCGAACTTCGATTTTTCGGGGTCAGGTGTCATCTGGGAGAGTGCCCACGCAGTCCACTTGGCCATATCGACGCCGCCGATCCAGACATAGCTCTGCGTCAAGCCACGATGGTCCGCAGGCCTAACACGGCATCCACGATTTCCCTTGTTGCCGGGCGGCGTGTCGCGATCGGGCTCGTTGCCCGGTGTCCCGCCAAGCCACCACGAAACGAGGCCGTTGGCGCTTGCATCGATGACCGACTTCGCGGCTATCGCGCCTTTGCCCCACGCGTGCTCGACGACAACCCCCGCTGCGACGTTTAATATTGGTTCCGGCGGGAGGGAATCGGGCAACGTGGGCAAGCCACCAGGCTTGGGCAAGGATTTAGCGCCCTTTTTCGGCTGCGCCGCCACGAGCGGCGCGACGGCACGCGCGTCGAGGAGGACCTCGATGCACACTTCGTCGCACATCTCTTGCAGCGTGAGCTTGATCGCCTCGATGTCCAGGGCTTCCTCCCCAGGCAAGTCATGGTCTGCGCCGAGAAACGGGAACGGGTCCTTGGACCTGTGGAGGCCCACGAAATCCTCCCATAATCGATCAGAGCCGCCTTTCGCGACGATGCGCTCGACCATTTCGATACCGATGCCCTTGATGCGCCATTCACCGATGTTCAGCCGAAAAGCATTGGTTTTCCACTGCGTGGTCATCGTTGCGACGCTCTGGCCTCCCAGGTATGTATTTTGCTCGACCAGCAAGACCTTTCGTCCAAGTTGCCCCAGGGTCTTGAACGCCCTGGCACATGTCACCCCTGCTGCCACGCCGCTCGGCGAGCCCCCGATGACAACGACGTCAACATCCTCGATGATGGGGCAATCGAGCGTGTCACGCGTGTAGATAGTTGGTTGATAATCAATCGTGTTTTGCATGGTGTTTCGCCTCGTGAATGATATAAGTTTGATGAATACCTTTAAACTTCTTTGCGAGATTGTACATGCGTGAGCGATCAGATCGCTTTTCTCGTGCTCCATTTCGTGCTCTACGGCATTCCTGCCTTGTTGATTGCCAAGTTCAAGTCAGAAAAGGCATCTTTTTTTTACGCGTATTTTGGTTTCATGTATGTATTCACCCAGCTCTTCGCGATCTTATACTCCATACAAGTTACAAGCGATTTGACGATCACAGGCGGCAATATTGCCTATTCATCTTTGATTCTTATCACCATAATCATCTTCTTCATGAAGCATGACGCAATCGTTGTACGAAACTTGATCGTTATACAAGTCATCTTGAACATTTTTCTTTATTTCTTGTACTTATTGTTGACTGCGATACTGCTCGATCCCGAGTCTATCAACATCCTTCACGTTGATCCAAGCTTATTCAGCACGACCATCGCGATCAACATCATCAGCTCATGCGTTTTCGTCGTGGAAGTGTTGTTGATGTTTTTCTCGCTGGAAAAGGTGAAAAAGGTAATTAAAAATATGGCATTACTCGTTACCGTCAACATTCTCGTATATGCCGGGATCTTGTGCCTGGATGGATTCTTGTTCCCATTCCTTGTAATGTTCTTCGAGCCCGTGTTTGGCCAATTTATTGTCGGAGGAGTCATCGGGAAGTTAATTATAAGCGCGGGATTTGCCCCGTTTTTGATTTTGTTTTTCCTCATTTTCAAAAAGGATTATTATGAATATTTGGCCACCACGATATCGATCAAGAGCATGCTTATGCCGACGAGGGAGAAATTGCTCCAGCAACTCTCGGAAACGACCACTAAGCTGGTCCAATCGGAAAAAAATTACCTCGCTGCCTACAAGGAGGCGAAATTATACAAAGATATGTTCACCCACGACATCTCGAACATCATCCAGGTGATTTTAATGAACTTGAAACTCTACGAACAAGCAGGGGCAGCAATTATCGATAAGACTTTCGAAGCAATCCGTTCCCAGGTAAATAAGGCGATGAGTCTCATCGAAAATGTGCGAAAATCCTCTGCGGTCGAGGAAAAGCTCGTTGGACTCGACGTGAAGGACGTGAACCAAGTATTGAAGGCAGTTATCGCTAAGATAAATGATGAGTTCAAGGATAAAGTCGAGGTCAAGATAATATCATCACCCGACAGCGTTAAAGTCAGGGCAAATGATCTTCTAAATGATATTTTTTATAACATCATTTCAAACGGAATTAAATATAATAACAGCCCTATTCCGAGCATTGAAATCGCCGTTTCTATCGGGAAAAGTGTGCATGTAAACGATACGGTGAAGATCGAGTTCATAGACAATGGCATTGGCATCCCGGATGATCGAAAAAAATTGATTTTCACAGACGGGCAACAAGACAAGAAGAGCGGGAAGGGCATGGGTATGGCATTGGCGCTGATCGTGAAGGCCTTAGAGATTTTCGGGGGAAATATCCACGTGGAGGACAGGGTTTCTGGCGATCATTCACGCGGGAGCCGGTTCATAATCAAGATTCCACGTTTTGAATCATGAAGTAATCAAGTCACCTTGCTGAAGGATATCTTGATGATAAACATTCAACTTGAGTCGTTTCTTGATATTCTATTTCTCTGATAGATCATTCTTGTGGTTGATCATTAAGAATTATCTAGCTAGATGGAGTCACCTTGATTTTCCGAACGAGAGGGTTCAAATATGTAATGAGAAAGAGATACCGGTAAATCACGTTTGGATTTCCCTTGATCGAGATCGTGTCATCGACGAGATCCTGGTAAATGTCGATGATGAACAGCAGCGTCAAGATCATCTCCCGCGGGGAATTGAAAATGATTTCCGCGTCGGGATTATCGACCAGGTGCTTCAAACTGCTCGAGCGACCTTTACCATCAATGATCAAGCATCTGGCGACCGATTTATCCTTTGTATACAAGTTGATCTTGGCGTCGAAATCGCCTATTAGCTCGCGAAACTCGCGATTGGAATTGGTTGCCTTGATAAAATTGCCGATGAGGAGATCGTACAAGAGTGTTGCTATTGGCCCCGTCACGTTCGCGGGATCGAGTAGCCATTCCTTTAATTTATCATAACTGATGCGCACAGGGAAGGACATTATCTTTAACCATTTCTTCAGTCCAGCACGCGTTTTGCGCCTCATTTTCCTCAAAAATCTTTTGCCGATCACGCCAGATTTCTTCCAAAATTTCTTCCCGAACATACTAGAGCGTCACCTTTGCGCGTTCAATTATTTCATCCTTCATGCGATCGCTCAGATCATTGAAATAGGCAGTGTACCCACTGATACGTACCATTAAATCCGGATATTTCTCAGGATGTTTCTTGGCATCGACAAGAACCTCTAGATCCTGGATGATGAACTGGACCTGCATGCCTCCCCGCTTGAAGTAAGAGGCGAACAAGTCCTTGAAGATCTCGACTTTTTCACGTTTGGCAAACAAGGACTTGTCGAAACTGATGTTCAACGCCATTCCATTCGGCATTTTGGTGTTATCGAGCGACGCGACGCTCTCGAGAATGGCTGTCGGTCCACTCTTGACCCCGAACGACACCGGAGTGAGGCTGGAAGCGAACGGCGCTTTCGCAAGTTTCCCGTGGGGAAAAGCACCCGAGAACCGCCCGAAACCGCTATGCGCGGTGACAGACCAGTATCCGGGGTTGTATCGCCCGTGGCGATAATTCTCGATGTCTCGCGTAGTCCGGTACAAGAAATCCACCAAGTCCTTGCCAATTGCATCGACTTCGTCCACACCATTGCCGAAATGTGCGGCCTTATTGATGACCATTTCCCGGAAACCCTCGTTTTCCTTGAAATTGCTGTTCAAGATAGAGTTTAGCGTGTGTATATCGAGCTTTCTCTCTTCAAAAACGTATTTCTTGATGACATAGAGCGAGTCGACGAGATCCGGGAGCCCGACATATGCAACGCCGGATGAGTTGTATTTTGCACCGCCGTCGAGTAATTGCTCGCCCGACTCCATCGGTCCCTCGAACAGGGCATTTAACAAGGGCTGCGGGAGCAAGGACTTGAGCACCTCCCCGCAAAAGTTGTTCAGCCGCGTTGCATGGTGGATGATAAGGGAGGTATGCATCTTCACGGATTCCATAAACGCGTCGAATGATGGAAATAAACTGGGGCGGGCTTCGTCCTTGGGATGGATGCATTCTGCGCCTTCACCGCAATGCAATGAGAGTTCGAGAGCGACCGGGAGGTTCACGATGAGTGCACCCGTGTGGCCGAATGTTCGACCAACGGATGTCGGCTCCACGCAGCCGACGTGCGCGTATTCGCGTGCATCTTCGAGAGAAATGCCCACCTTTTGTAGCGCCTTAATCGTGACCTCGTCGTTGACGAGGGCCGGCGTCGAGCCCGTGTTGATGATGACCTCGGTCACGCGCTGCGTGTATTCAGGTGGGTCATCGGGCCGGATCCGCGCAATAACATTTGGATCCCGGATGTGGAGGAGCTCGGTCACATCGAGGCAGATGTACGTGACATCGTTCACCGCGTTGTTGCCATCCCTATCGCAGCCCCCCAACGTGATCGCGTGGTTCCCGCCCGATCCAGCAAAGAAGTAATTGCCTGCGTCGGGCACCAAGGGCGCGGTGCTGCCCACCTTGAGCCAGAAATGTGCGAGCAAATCCATTTCCTCGTCCCGCGTGATCAAGCTCGTATTCATGTCGCTCAAGTAGTAACTGATGAGCAATTGATCGATGCGGCCTATTGAAAAGCCAACGTTGTTTTGTTCCTGGAACAGCGCGCAGAGGCACGTGAAAATGCTCTGGAGTGCTTCCCGGAATGTTCGCGCCGGGTTCGCCGGGACATTTTGGCACGTGCTGGCCATCATTTCGAGCTGGCGGCGCCTCGTGGGATCCGTGCAAGCCTCAAGTTGTTTTTTTGCTTCGTTGCACAAATTTTTCGAATATTCGAGCACGCCTTCCATCGCCACGATCAAGGCCGTGTACAGGATCTTTGCCCTTGGCCGAGCACGTGCCATCTTCTCGCGGGCTTGCCGGATCAAGCCGTTGATGCCATGCTTGAGAACGCGCTGGAAATCTGGAACCGTGTGACTTTGGCAGTTGAACTTGCTTACCATAAAGAAGAATAGCCGTTGGTGCAGTTTGTAGCTCGCATCGTCCTCGCCAATCGTCCTCCGCACGAGCTCGTTCATATTCTTGTCTGACCAGTACGGGAACGTGCTTTTGTTGAGCTCGAGCATGTCGTCCATGGCAATTTTGCAGGGGTTTTGTTTCCGCATGGAGATCGTCTGGAGTTCCGGCCAAATGGCGGTTGCAAGGAACTCTGGAAACACGAGGATGCCCTTGCGCTTCGACGTCACGGAACCCGCGATGAGGTCGCCCGGAAAGATTTGAGGTCGTTTATTGCTTAGCATATACCGCATAGCTTCAGCTTCTAGCAGCAGCGGGTCTTTTTCCTTTTGATCCGTTTCTTTCAAGAACTTTGTCTTCAACACAGCCCGCTCGATGCAAATCTCGGGTTGCTCGTGCAAGATAAACTCGCGCAACGAGGCAACTTGAGGATAATCACTCAATTTGTGTCGTTTCTTGATATCCTCTTTCTGTGATGGATCGGGCATGATATGCATCGCACGGACTTGTCTTGGTTACGTTCCGGACCATTCTATTGCGTGATTGTATTCTTGAAAATCATCTGTTTTTCAATAAAGATATCCATGATATTCTATTTAACGGGTGCGAATGATTACGATTGGAGGGGAAACAAGTGATTATTGGGCATAATGGGCAGCGTTATTAAGAATTTTAATGCCTATTTTGGTAAAGTCTCCGCAACAAGAGATGTCTCTTAATGCGAACGGATCACCCTCTTAATCGTCGGAAAAAGACCGCTTTATTAGCCGCTTCGTTGATTTCTGCAACTTTTATCATCATCACTGCTTCGTTTATTTTTGTGAATAATCCAGAAAATGCTTCGTATCTGGCTGGCGATGCCTTCCCTGCGTTAACCTTTGATCGACCGGTTGGCATTTATGACGCCCATGACGGCACGAATCGCTTGTTTGTAGTGGAACAAATGGGACGCATCACCTTTTTTATCAATGACCCTAATTCGACAACGATTCACACTTTTCTAGATATTCACGAGAGAGTTGTATCTGGCGGAGAGCTTGGTTTGCTCGGTTTGGCATTTCACCCGAATTTCAAGAATAATGGCCTATTCTACGTCGATTACACCGCAGATTCACCTTTAAGGACTGTTTTCTCTCGATTTTCTATCAACCAGTCCGATGCATCTCTTGCAAATGCAAGTAGCGAGCTTTTGCTTCTATCGATTGCCCAGCCTTTTCAAAACCACAACGGGGGGCAACTTGCCTTTGGCCCGGATGGATTCTTATATATAGGGATGGGTGATGGCGGCAGTGCAGGCGATCCATTCGGAAACGGGCAGAACAAAAGTACTTTACTCGGAAAGATTCTGCGGATCGATGTGGATGGAAAGAATGGAAGCTTGAACTACGGTGTTCCACTAAGCAACCCGTTCTCGGGAAATGTACAAGGTTTCCAGAAAGAGATTTTCGCTTTTGGTTTACGAAATCCATGGCGATTCAGCTTTGACAACCTAACTGGTGATTTATGGTGCGCAGATGTTGGCCAGGACGCTTGGGAAGAGGTCGATGTCATCGTAGCTGGTGGAAATTATGGCTGGAACATAATGGAAGGAAATCATTGCTATGCGCCCTCGTCTGGATGTAACAGCACTGGATTAATGTTACCTGCATGGGAGTACAGCCACAACCAAGGAGATGAATGCATTGTCGGTGGTGTTGTCTATCGTGGAAGCCAGCTACTGCAGCTCGAAGGAAAATATATCTGTGGCGATTTCATTTCGGGACGAATCTGGGCTCTCGATTTGGACGGAACGTTGGTCAAGAACTATACCCTACTCGTTCACTCGTCGCTGGGCATAAGCTCGTTTGGGATCGACGCTACGGGCGAATTGCTTATCTGCGCCTTCGATGGAAAGATCCATGATCTTGTACTGGCATAATAGACAAGGAGATTTGGAGGAATCAACTGAATCTTTGATGTAACTTGGCAAGATACATTTTTCTAAAAAAATGTACTTGCTGGTAAGAAGGTTTCCCCTCTGGTTCCATCACTGACGGGAATGATAATGATTTAACCACTTAGCGCATACGGAAACGTGATGACCGACCCCGAAAAAACACCCGTCGCGCGAGATCCGGGAGATGTAAGCAAGCAATCGCACGATCAAGGTGGCGCGACGAAAAATACAGAAAAGATCACGAATGTCGGCGACCTTTGGGATCAGATCGGTTTTCACAAGCCTATGGCAGGTTTCTGGTTTAATCTTTCTTATACTCTTATCGCGATCGTTGCCAGCTCGGTGCTAATGGGTTATTTGATGAGTTTCTTTTATCCCTACCCGGAGAGCTTCGGGTACCGGGACGTGGCATTTTCGTTATTCGGCTACCTGTTCATGCTCTTCGATATTGCTACCGGGGCCGTCATGAGCAGGTTTTTACCCGAAGTGAATATCAAAGACCCCGAAAAAATGTTAAAGTTTATCCAATATTTTATTTGGTATCAAATGGAATCTGGGTTGATACAAACCACGTTGGTATCGCTTTATGCACTTTTCTTTGCGTCAACATCAAGCCTGGCATACCTGGTCTGGATCATGCTCATCGCTTCCACGACGCAGTTTCCCGGGTTCTTGGGCGTTTTTACCAATGTGCTTGATGCATTACAGCAACACCACAAGGCGCAGACGAGCCGGTTCCTCGCGGGCACGGTGGTCTCCCGCATCATCGAGATCGGGTTCGTCGTGGTCGGTCGTATGTACGGCGCTGCACATCCCGAAATCAGCGAGATCCTCGCCATTTCAATAGGAGCGGCGATCGGCGGGTACGTGTCGCAATTCACGGCAATGATCATATCGGCATATTTTTTCGCTGGCATTATGAAGTCGTATGGTATCAAGCCCAGGGATTGTTTCAGGCGAGATTTCACGTTCAAGGATGTCAAGCCCGCCCTTATCTACGCTATCAAGACCAGCATCCCCGGTATCATCGGCGGGGCTTTGAACCAGATGAACCTCTTGCTCTGGATCGGTTTTTTTCCGCAATACACGACCGTGCTCATCTTCGCTAGCATCGGCGGGAGCATTGCCGACGTGATGGACTGGTTCGGTGTGCCGAGCATCACGCCCCTGGTGTCCGAATCGTATATGAACGAAAAAAAACAGCTCACGCAATATTATATGGGCCAGATCTCCCGATTCAACGCTTTACTTCAAGGATTTTTCGTGCCCTTGATCATATTGCTCGCAAGTGTCATGACCCAAGCCTGGAAAGCACTGGGCATGATCAACTACTTGCCGGGCGTCGTGTTTATCTTGCCCCGCATGATCAAGCTCGTCATCAACAAATACAATGGCATCCCGGGCCAGGTCTTGTACGGCGCCAACAAGCCCAACATCCAGGTCGTTCTCGGCCTTGCCGGCAGCTTCACGAATTCGGGCATCCTTATCGTGTATCTGGTCTTGTTGCGGTTGCCGGTCGTTCTTGGCATCTCTGGTATGGCTTGGGTTATGGAATTAGGCTGGCTGCCATTCGACATCACGTTTGCGGCCATTGCCTACATCTACATTCACAAGACAATGGTCAAGATCAAGTTTCCCGTGGCGCAGATCGCCATCGGCATCGTGCTACCCTCGGGGATCACGCTGGCCGCCATGCTCGTCGTCAAGGTGCTCGTGTTCGACACGCTGTATGTCATGGGCGGGTTTTTCCTCGCGCTCCTGCCGAGCATTGGTTGCCTTGCCGCGCTGTTGTTCTTCATGTACTTCCCGCTGACCGCTGCGCTTGGCGGGTGGGACAACACGAACCTCGAGGAGTTCCGCAAGGTTGCCTACATGAGCGGCCCGAGCAAGTTCATCGTCATACCCATTTACAAGATCGTCAACAACATCTGCAAGCGGAGCAAGTGGCACGGGCGGTTCGCGATGCCCGTGGAAAACGTGATCCGGGAAGCGGAGGAGTTACTCGTGCTCAAGCGCACGAACCGGGACGCGTTCAAGGAACGACTCAAAAGACGGTAGAAGATATTAAAGGAGCGCGGCATGCGAGTTGAGATGGAGTAAGAGGAAAAACATCCGCGGTACCATCATCCTCGATGAAACAGGACTGCCGATCCAGACCGATTTCAGTTCCGAAACGACAACGTATGTTTCTTCGGGAACTTTAGCCCTTCTTGAATCGATTAGAACGTTTGTCGAATGTCTTGACGAAGGGGGCTTGTATTTCGTGAAGCTTGAAACAACTCGTGGTGAAGTGCTCGTGATCCCTGAAAAAAGCAAGACATCCATCAATATTATCTAGCCCCGCCTTCGGATGAGTTCTGTAATATAAGAAAACCGCCATCTTCAGATGAGTCCTACAATTAACTAGCATTGGGAAGATAAATGGCAAAGCAACGGGTCTTGCTACTCGGAGCATCGGGTTCCATGGGCTTCGCAGCGTTCAAGGAGCTCTGGAGCCGTAACGGCAGCAGCGGTGAGCGAAAATACGACATCGTGCTCTTGCTCCGGCCATCGGGAAAGAACAAGGAAATGTTCAAGAAATACGAGAAGTTGTACGGGATCGAGCCGATTCCAGGCCGCGGCATCATCCAGGACAAGCAAATGTCCTTCAAGATCGTTTGGGGCGATGCAACCGTGTACGATGACGTGGTGGAGGCCGTGCGGGGCGTCGATTGGGTGCTTTGCCCCATGGCGTTCATTTCGCCGGAAGCAGACAAGAATCCCGCCCAAGCAAAAGCGGTCAACACGACCGCCATCGAGTATATCGTGAAGGCGATCGAGGCGGAACCGAACGGCGCGGAACGCATCAAGTTCGTGTACACGGGCACGGTCGCGGCTACCGGCGATCGGTTACCACTGATCCATCACGGCCGGGTGGGCGACCCGCTCAAGCCGTCCGTGTTCGATTTTTATGCCACGACGAAGATCCGCGGCGAGTTAGCGGTCCTGGAAAGCAACATCAAGCACTGGGCGTCCCTCCGGCAGACTTTTATCATGATCCCCGACGTCATGAGCTTGCAAGACCCCATCATGTTCCACCAGCCCATCAACACCTACATGGAAAATAACACCATGCGGGACGCGGGCCGGGGCCTCGTGAATTGCCTGGACATCCCCGATGGCTCGGATTTCTGGCGTCGGGTCTACAACATGGCCGGCGGGCCATCATGCCGGATTGTCTTCCTCGAATTCATGAAGATCGCCTATGATATGCTCGGGATGGATTACCGGAAAGTCATGGACCGCAAGTGGTTCGCTTTGCGCAATTTTCACATGCAATTCTTCGAGGATTCGTGGATCCTCAACGAGTACATAAAAAATTGGGGCGATGGGATGAATGAATACAAGGAGATGATGAAAAAGGGATTGCCACCTTCCTTGAAAATCGTTGCCATCATCAACAAGCTGATCCCGCCGTTCCGGCATTTTGTAGAGAAGAAGACCCGGGAGCGGCTCAAGCAGCTCGCGGAGCGTCCCGACGGGACGATGGGATGGTTTAATAGCCGAATGGATATGCGCATCTCCGCATTCTATGGCTCCTATGAAAAACTCGCCCAGATTCCCGGGTGGGACACGGACCTTCCAGAAATGCGCATCGATGCTCCCTTCACGAAACTGAGCCATGGCTACGATGAAACAAAAGAAAAACTTGATTTGGATGACTTGCGCGGCGCGGCGAAGTTTCGCGGCGGGGAATGCACTTCGACCGCGTGGTCAGGGGACATGTACGCGGCAATCGAATGGCATTGTGCGTTCGGCCACGAGTTCTCTGCCAAGCCATATACGGTGCTCAAGGCGGGGCACTGGTGCCCGCGATGCTTGGCGCCACCATGGAATTATGACGAGATCGCTCGGAAAAGTCCCTTCTTCGCACAGATCTGGTATCCGAATCACGATCCAGCAGAGCACAACTTCTATCCTGAAGACTGTTACAAGGACATCGACGGGTTGAAAGAAAAATAGACAATCGGCAGATCTTGAAAAAAATAATTAGGAATGCGATTTCCGCATTACATGTGCTCTTCGTCCAAATCCTTTGGAGAAACGGATTTTGCCGGTTTCATTGTGGGCATAGCTTCCTTTGCACCGGCTGTTGGCGCTGTCTTCATAGCTGTTGGGGCTCCCCCAGTCGCTGTACCATTTGATGCTTGCATGGGCTTGACGGCGTTCGTCCCGGCGCTAGATGTTTGCATCTTCAAGAACCCGGTTTGATCGGCCGGCGTCTTCGGGAATGCTTGGTCAGCAGGCATCTTTAAGAACCCGGTTTGGTCAGCCGGATTCTTCAAGAACCCGGTTCGATCCGCCGGCATCTTCGGGAACGCACCCTGGTCAGCCGGCATCTTCGGGAACGCATGGTCGGCCGGCATCTTCGGGAACGCCTGGTCAGCCGGCATCTTCGGGAACTCAGTTTTCGGGAATGCCGTTCCACTGGTGCTCTGAGGAAGTTGCAGGGGCTTCTTGACTTTCGCGTTCAGATTCGCTCGGGCAGGCTTGATCTTGTCAGCCTTCGGTGTCGAATCGCGCGATAGGTTCATCCTTTTCCTGCCTTGTGATATCCCGATACCAGCGGCCAAAATGACCACGCCAATGATACCCCCGATGATGATCTCGTCATCAAGAAAGCCATCGATGGGCGTCATCGCAACGTTTGTTGCCACGAGGATGATCTGATTCTGGCATCGTTCCCCGCCCCATTGATACATGAACGTCGCGTTTACCAGCAGGCCCGTGCTTTGCTCGTAATACGCAATGCTACCTTCCACAGAACTGAGTTTCCAGCAACGATACGTCTTATTTTCGTAGGAAAAGGTCGTGTTCCCCACGATCTGGAACTGCTGGTCGGTGGAATTGCGAATCGCCACGGGAATGTTAATGCCTGGCTGGGAAGTCCTCGGTATCCATATCCAATCGTGAGTTCCATTTCTTACATGCATATCGTGCGATTGCGAAATCACTCGTGACGTGCTATTCACGAATCTATTCGTTATAGACGAATTAATAAGGAAGAGTCCGCCTCCGCCCGCGGGTGGGCTTGAAAACACATCCGCTCCCGTGGAAGGAGTAGGATCATTCGTCATGTTGGAGGAAAAGGTGTAATTGAAATACATGCCATTAAACGGTGGCTGGTCCGTGCCACCTTGGCTGGTCGAGATTGTTTCATCTCCTGCCACGGCAGCGCTCACGAATGATGTCAACAAAAGCACGGAAAACAAGAACAAGAAAAACCCGGCCATGTATCCAATGGCCATCGACCTTTTAACGTTCATCCTACATCACCTATAAAATTCCGATCGAGGGAATATGACATTCAACTGTATTAACGATTTCTCACTCAATCCAGGATGGCAGCACGTAACCCGGCTAAAATGCACGAGATCTTCTTGATCTCGTTAAATAGTAACTATAAAAAGAAGCTTGACCAGAAAAAGCCCGAACGCATCACGGGTTCAAATATTCGGTCAAGTACCCTTTCTTTTCCATCCACGCGCGCTCGGTTTCCCTGTATCGGTGAACGATATCGCAATGCGAGTCCTGGAAATCCCATTTGCTGACGATGACGAGGTCGCCAAGACGCGTCCACATGCGTTTCTTTATCTTGCCACGGATGCGGCCCATTCGTTCAATACCATCGGCACAACGGACTTTCATACGGTCATCGCCGAGGATCTGCACGACCACACCGAGTATTTCACCATCCGCGGGATTCGGGATACGGGCACGAGTAACCTCAATATCACCCGATTGCTGGCGCACGTGCGGGCGGGAGCTTCTTCTGTTGTTGTTTTTCTTACCCATAAACTATCATAAAGCGGGAATTTTATTTATGCTTTAGCGAAAATTCTCCCCGAAGGTCGTGAGGTGTGCAAGAACACGCGACTTTTAGTCCGCAAAACGTGGACATAATTACTTATCGTGCATGTTTTGAACTTTCTCTCGCATTATGCAAGGAACCACGGTGCAATTGCGCGTGGAAGCGAATCATCCACAAATACCACTTTTTGACTAAAAAAGTTACAATTGCTTCGACGTCGGAACCGCTGCATGTGCCATGGCCCGCTTGATGACGACCGAAACGACTTTCATATTCATAATGCCGCCGAGCACCATGCTCGTGACGAGCATTGTCCACTTGGCCATGACGAAGATAAACATGATCCCGACCGCGGGCCGCGCGTACGAGCTTGGATTGGTCAAGACGTGGTAGATCAAGAAGTTTTCCACGGTATCGCAAGCACCGGCCAGGATCGGGAAGGCAAGCAGCTTCCACGAGATCCTCCTGAGCCCATGACTTTCATCAAGAGCGCGAAGCGCCCGGATGCCGATGAGCTGAATGCAGAAAAACACGATGACCCAGCCGGGCATCATGAAGACATCGAGCTGGTCGATGGTGACCTCGACGTGGAGCACGTTCGCGGCGGACATCATACCGATCAAGCCGTCCATAATCTCGGGGAGTACTGCGAACTCGATATTGAGCACATTCATACCCAGCGGTGTCACCGCTGCCTCCAACGCCTGGATCCACAAGCCGAAGAATACGAGGTTGAACAAGGCAACGAACGTGAGAATGCCAAGGACTGCATGGGACGGCCGCGTATGAAAAAAACCGGACACCAGGAAATCAAGCCTTGATTGGTAAAAAACATTCTCTTTTCCCCCGAAATCAACGAAACAGATTAAATATTGTCTGATTCCAAAAGAAAATGCCGAATTTTGGTATAATCATCGACCTATTGTATATTTGCCGCGGTGGTATACGGGTTTATTGATGCGCTATGTGCTATTTACATCCATGGAGTACACCACTCTCGCTAGAACAGGGTTGAAAGTAAGCAAAATGGGCCTGGGCTGCGGTGGCCCATCCCGCATCGGAAAAAATACGGGGAAGTCCGAGAGCGAGTCAATTTCGATTATCCGACAAGCCCTTGACGCGGGGATCAATTTCATTGATACGGCCGAGAGTTATCGCACGGAAAAGATCGTGGGTAAAGCAATTCAAGGACATAACCGGGCATCGGTCGTTCTCTCTACGAAGAAGACCATGGGCGTGAAGTTGAATGCAAGGAAGATACGCAAGAGCCTGGATGCGAGCTTGAACAACCTGGGAACAGATTACATTGACATTTACAGTTTCCACGCCGTTTCGCCAGAGGATTATGAGTTCATCGCATCGAATATGCTTCCGGTGTTTCTTGAAGCCCGAGACCAAGGCAAGATTCGGTTCATCGGCATCACGGAAGCGTTTCACTCGGATACGGGGCATATTATGTTGCAGCGGGCGCTCCAGGACGATTGCTGGGATGTTATGATGGTCGGCTTCAATATACTCAACCAATCGGCCCGTGATCGCGTGCTTACGAAGGCTATGGAAAAAAACATCGGTATCCTCGTCATGTACGCGGTCAGGAGAGCCTTGAGCAATCCAGCCCGCCTTCGAGCCGCCATCCACGCGCTGATCGCGGAAGGAAAGGTCAATCCGGCCGAGATCGACATGAGCGAGCCTCTTAGGTTTCTCATGCACGACGGCGGTGCCATAACCATCGTGGATGCTGCTTATCGCTTCTGCTGCTACGAGCCGGGCACGCACGTTATCCTGTCCGGGACAGGTGAACCCGTCCACTTGCAAGCAAACATCGATTCTTTCTCGCGACAATCGCTTCCACGCGATGATATGAACCGGCTCATGCAAATATTTCAGAAAGTCGATTCTCTTTCTGGTGACTAGATATGATGGCTTGAGCGTGATAATGGTTTCCAAGAGGGGTCCCGGATGTCATCGCCGGTAGGCTTTCTCACGTAATTGCGACTTTTTTCATCACAAACGCCGTATCTCACGAAATTGTCCTGGGCTTGTCGCAATGAAACCTCGTTTGCGCCGTTAGTTGAATCTGGATCCATTTCTTGACTTGCATCATCTTCCCAAAAACAGATGGGACAGATTTCGTACCCATCACGCTCGCTCAAGGTTTGAAACCCACAGCACGGACACGTTTGCATGAGCATCCCGCGGATAAATGATTGAAAAAAAAATAGATTGCTTGGATTTCTCCTTGCTTATTTACTCGATGCCTTGCGTTTCTTGACACGCACGGCATGTATCACGACCGCGATGGCAAGCACGCCGATACCAGCTGAAATGGCGATTATCCACTCGGAGAGCGTGAGCAAGTTGGTCACGTTTATGATGATGGACGCCGAGGCCGAGTGCCCTGCCTTGTCCGTTGCGATGGCCGTGACGTTGAAGGATCCTCTACCGAGGGAGACCGTGTTCAGGGAATGCAAGATCTCGTATGGAGCATCGGGATCTGTCACGTTCCTTACGACGCTGCCATTGACCGTGATCGCGATGCTGTCGAGGAGGCCGTCGTCGAATGCCTCGACATCAACATCGACGGTGCCGGAGACATTTTCGCCATCGTAAGGCGTCCTGATGCGGATGGTCGGCGGGGTCGTGTCAGCGGGGGGTGCAGCACCGACCGTGACATTGTCCGAAGCAGTGTCGAACCGGGTCCCGTCATCGCTAGTCACCATGTAGTTAATCCGGTACGTGCCGTTATTGAA
Source organism: Candidatus Sigynarchaeota archaeon (assembly GCA_030587525.1). GTDB lineage: Archaea > Asgardarchaeota > Lokiarchaeia > Sigyniarchaeales > Sigyniarchaeaceae > Sigyniarchaeum > Sigyniarchaeum tengchongense. Next base: position 17,766 of record JAUQYW010000099.1, read on the forward strand.
TGGCCCTGCAGCTGGCGTCCACGAACCCGAATAGTTCCCAGGCTGGCCTTGATCGTACAGCGTAAAGTTGATGACACCAGGTTCAGGCCATACTGGCCAGCTTCCATTGCCATCTGTATTCGGTGGTGGTGGCGTCCATCCAGGTGGTAAGATGCGGGCGGTCACCGCCCGGATCTTTGTCATGTTGGTAACGATTGCCCACAACGGGATAGTGCGCTTCGTGTAGTTTATCCATAGCACATGCGATATCCTGGCAATCATGAAATCATGGAGATGGATACTCAATGGTGGCGCACCATATTTAATATACGTGGTAAGTGCATCGCTTCCATCGCCAAAGCTTGGCAATGTATGGGTCACAGCGGTTACCCAATGACCAAACGTGTTGTGATCATCATCGATCCAGGGCTGCTGGTCGCTGGAGCTATACCCCGAGCTGAGCACGAAATTGCAAGCATCGATGAACGCGTTCCCGATGGTGTCACCAGACGCGATGGAACCCCAGAATCCTTGCGAGAACGTCGCCCAGTTTCCATCGGGATTCACGGAACTGCCGAGCGTGTCAGATGACGCGGTGCAGATGATGCGGTTTACCTTGCTGACATCGTCGATGAATGACCCGGAATCGCACGCCTCGTAGATCAAGACGATGCGGTTGCACCCGGTCTTCGTCTCGAAGTTGTCGAGATACGAGTCGAAAGTCGATGCCGCGAGATTTCCACCGGACCCTGATACTCCACCGATGCAAAACGAGTTACCACCTCCATGGTCGAAGAGATAAATGCCAAGGCCATGGCTTGAATCGACCTTGCCATATGTCCAGTTTTCGATGGCGAATTGGATATGGGCAGGCGTCGACGTGGCATTTTGATGCGACGAGACGGTCCCATAACTTGGACCAAGGTAATAGATCTTGCTGGTTGGAAAGCCCAAAGCCCTAACGATATCGTACACGGCGCCACCGCCGTACTTGATCTGCTCCACGAGCTCATGATCCCCCCGGTCTCCCAGGATGATGATGAATGCTCCAAGCTGATCGCTTGCTGTGGCGGGCTTGATGCTTTTCACGACTGCTGCTTGCGCCTGGCAGAAGAAGCATGGCAAAACAATCGCCGAGGCAAGCAATAACATGACAAATCTTGTTCGTTTCATGTTATACAACTCCTTTCAAGGAAACAATCGCGCTGGATTGGAAAAAAATCCATTATTCTGAAAAATCCGAACCGAACAATCCACGTGCGATTGTATGTTACATCGCGCATTGCTATAAAAGCCTTACCTCGTATGATATAACGCTTCGCTATTTTATGAAATGAAAGCGCGCAACGCGGCAATAGCATACATGAAATGAATGTTGTGAGGCAACCACGGCTCGTTTGACATGGCATCGGCGAGATGGTCTTGCAGCGTTGACCCGGCGGCGCTGTTGGTGTTGATGAATGGCTCACCATTTTTATCGATGACGCCATTGATGATTGCGCCGGGCACGGCACCACGGGGATTCCCGGGAATGTAGGCGTACCGGTGATGGTAGGTCGTGGGGTTTTTCCACCCGATCGATTCGACCATGCACGTGCCGAACAAGTTGCGACCGAAGACCCAATTTACCTGATCAAAACCGAATTGGAGTAACTCAGGATGCGTGCCGTTCGTGATGTTGTAGGCCATGAATGCCGTGAACGCAGCGGTGAGATAATACGAGTTGAATCCAGTCCTGTCCCAAAAATACGTGGTTTGGTTGTCCTGGTACTTGAACTTCATCAAGCCATATAAATTGGTGGATTCATTCGAAAGCGGTAAGAATCGCTTAGAGTACATGTTCATCGCGATGTCCGTGGCCATCATTTTCGCGGCGGGGGTTCCGTTCACCATCGCCCAGTAACAGTAGAAACCTGGCAATCGGTTCCACTCCCCGAGCTCGTCCCCCCAAAGCCCGCTGCCCGGATCAGGAAAATGGTCGTGGATATACACTGCGACGTCCCATAGCTTCGCAGCAAGTGCAGGTGAATTGAAATAGCGGAACATCTCGAGCGTGGCTACCAGATAAGATTGTGCATCGCTGTTGATGGAGGGGTGAGATGGCGACGTGAAATTGAAGTGGACGCTGTAGTTATTGTAGATGCTCGTGGCGAGATTGATTAATTCTGCCTGACGGCTAGAGAAATAACCGGTGTTTTTCACGACGGTTGCCATCTTGGCAAAGCCAGCAGCCACCCACATCGCTTCGTAAGGCCGGGATAATTGGTGATTCTCCCCTGCAAACAATTGCCGGTCATCGGACGTACCCACGATGTTATCCGTGTCGTGCTCCGGGACAACGAACGACAACGCGCCAACGAGGGAACCGAGTAACGTCCCGTTATCAAGGAATGCCCGTTTAAGATAATCCAAGCCAAAGATCGCCTCATCCAAGATGTCTGGGATGTTATCAGGGCTCACATGACCATTCACGTCGTACAGATCGGTCCCGTTGAAGAGATCAGCATCAAGCTCATATGCAAACAAGCATGCATAGGGAACAGCCTCGCAATGCATACCCCAGTAAATATGCTTGCCATAATCACCGGCGGAATGGTAGCCTCCCGTGAGATTCAAGTACGCACTATCATACATGATGTGATCATCGAGGTGGCAAGGTTCGTGCCCCACGTACCCTGGCACGAGCTCGTGCACCTTCGTGCCGCAGCGCTGGTAGTAAAAAAACTCGTACCCGCGTTCCAGGGCCAGGTCGTAAATTCCATAGCCGATAACGATCTGGCTTGATGCAACTTCACCGAGCACCGCGCCCGCGCCGTCGAACCTCGCGATGACCTGGTACTCGCCAGTTGCCGTGACATCCGTGAAATTTCCGCAATAATAGTAATTGTTCCAGAGATCTCCCGCGGGGCTCAAGTTCCTCCCATCGATGATCCTCGCCTTGGTAACCGCGTTTATCACGTCGAATGTGCCGCTAGTATACTGATATCTGGTTCTCACGAAAAACTCTTTCGCTTGACTTGGAAAATACCCGGCCTGGTTGATGAGGATCTCGGGGTCGTCCTTGAGGAACTTCCACGTGATAACGCATCCCACGAGCGTCGCGTTGGCGATCAAGATCAACGCTATGATCTCGCGTTTCAAGCTCGTCTGTTTCTCTCTACGCTCCATTCAATGCCACCTCGCTGGTTGCTCGTTTTTGTTTCGAGACAAGCCCCAAATAATATAGGAACAGCGTGAAGCAGACCATGAATGCAAAGCTCCAGACCCGGGAAACGAAATAATACACGCCGATGTGCAGAGTGATGAGCTGGTTAACCATGATGAACGCAACCACGGCGAGCAAAGCCGCGATCGGCACGAGCCACGCGACGCCGTGCCACTGGAACGATGTCATCGGTTTCGTTTCCCTCGTTAATTTACCATCATTGAGCATTTTCCGCACGTCCCTTGATTCGAGCAACAGCACGATGCCCGTTATGAACAGCACGTCGAATAAGGAGAATAACATCTCGCGTGTTGCAGAGGCCGCGTTCACGATGTCCCATGTGATGATCGGAAATGCTAAGGCCATAACTTCCATTACGGCGATCGCGAGTCCCATATACACGATGCCCGGATTGGCTCGATCGGCAGCCCACCCCGAATATTTCGCGCGGGTGTAGCCCGATGCCAGCATGTAAAAGATGCCGGGCAAGCCCGAGAAGAGAAAGAAATAATACATTACGTGAACCGAGAAGTTTTCGGGAAAAAAGTTCGCGATGATCAAGATAAATGCCCTCCCGTCGAATTCCGGGCGGTCATACCCGACATTGGACGCCGAGAGCACGATGACCAGGGACAATATCCCGATGGCAACGAGCCCGCAGATAATGAGCGACCGTTTATCCTTTTTTCGGGTTCCCCTGGCCCGGATCTCGGCCGCCGAATACCCGTAGAAGTTGAAAAAGAACGCGCTCACGAGGCAAAACAGCACGATCGTCACGAAATTAGCAAGCAACTGTTCAACGTCCGTAATCATGTCAAGAAACGTGAGCCGTGAAGGCCCGAAAACGCTTCCCGTGAAAAACACTTCCAGATCGAAGTAACCGTTTTCGATGTAGAAGCCAACGAGCGGATAGACCACGAAGACGAAGATGCTGAACGATAGATACACGATCGTGAAAAAATCCTTGATGATGTAAGGCTTGTTGTTGATCATGTTTCTAGAAGTAAATCGCGCCGGACTCATGCTGCCACCTCGATTTTGGTTTTTTTCATGCCTTTCGCCACGCTGGCGATCACGCAAACCCCGCAAGTAAACACCGCAATGATCTTGCAGCCGATGATGATCCAGATGATGATCGTGCTGCCGTACGGCTCGTACAAGTAATATGCAATGCCGCCACCGGTTCCGACGGTCACGATGAAGATCGCGACCAATACATGCAACGTGGTATGGAACGGATGATCGACCGGGGCAAGAATCGTGACTATCGCGAGTATGAACATTCCTCCCGCGATTCCCGTGACGATCCAGAATAGGAGGTCCATGGGCACCAGCCATCGCTGCTCGAACGCGAGCTCCATCGCAATCAGCAAGGCAGAACTTCCGAACAATAGCCACGGAACCAAGCTTTTATCCGAGTACCGTTTTTGCAAAAACCAAAGTAACAGCACCGAGATCGCCGCGGTCCCGAAGATCCAGGCGAACGATGCCAGCCATGTCGTCGTCCAACTGTTGGCGGTGAATGCCAGCCCCATGTTGAACCCGTGGGGAAGAAGTAAAAATGGGATCGGGATAATCAACAAGGGCAACGGCCTTTCCGGTTCCCGCTTGACAATGCTTTGTGTTTCGGTGGATCTCAACTTGTTCCAATCGGTTACGAGCACTGTCCAGGCGGCGACGGCCATGTCGATGCACGCTTGAATCAAGAGAAGCGAATACCAAGCACCAGTTAGCCAGCTGGCGCCATACTGCGTTGCGATCACCAAGCCCGCAATGGCCAAGCCACCAGCACGATTCGATGACAACACGCTCCCTTGGTGATCTGCAAGGTTCCCCGACGATCTCAAGCGCTTGAAGGTCATCCCGCAGCGCGTGGCCATTAAGACGACGAGCGCAAGAAACAACCAGAACTGGTAACGTTCTTTCCAGTGCCAGCCCTCGAACTCGCTCTGGAGCTCGAGGGGCACGATGCTTATCTTGGCATAGAACCACAAGTAACAGAGGAACGCGACGATCCCTATGCACACCGAAACGATTACGTGTATCGCTTCGTGCCAGCGGATGAAGGCAAGAACGGAACCAGCGAGCAACGATATCACGGGAACGACAAGCACGAGCAAGTAGTACCCGTTCTTCATCGGGGAATCTTCCGGGTTGAGCCCCATCGTGAACATCCCGAAGGCAACGACCGGGATGGCGATGAAGACCAGGCTGGCCATAGGCAAGTGTTCCAAGAACGCGCTAGAACACCACGGCACGAGATCCCTGATTGTTGTGCCGGTTCCGCGGCGAGCGGGCATACTGTTTTCGAGATTTTGGGCCATGCTCTGTTACATCTCCATGAACGTGATGATTTTCGTCGAACTTGCCGGCAAAGTCACGCGCAGCAACAGTCCCGCGGTCGTCGCGTCCTTAAAGTGCGCGATGATAGTTCCTTCCGAGGGAACGAGCTCGTTATCTGGCGATGATAGCGGAAAACTCACCGGGATCGTGATATTCGTGAAATTCATCCGGTAATAATTCGTGAGATTAAGCTGGAGATTTCCATCCTCGCGTTTCAAACCATTCAAGGGCAATCCCCAAAGGGGATCGCTCGAGTTCGTGCCTTCCGCATCATACCCGATGGAAATCGACCCGTTCTTATCGCTGCGCACGTATCGCCAACCAAGTCCCTTGGCCCCGTTCCCGTAATCGAGCGTCGTGCTGCCGCTCTTGACGTACAGCGTGCCAACGCTCGCGGGAATCGGGTCCGGTCTCAAGACTTGGCTGCCATTGGCATAGTTCGCATCATAATAGTGATGGTGTCCGGCAAAGACGGCACGGACGCCATACTGGGCGCACAGCGCCCGGAACTCAGCATTGCCCGCGATCGTGTAGCCGCCCGTGGCTTCTGGAGCGCTCGGGATGTGCATGGCAACGATGACTTGCTGGTTCGCGACCTCCGCTTTCACCAGCTCTTGCTCGAACCACCGGAGTTGCTCGCCAAATAAGCCGTTGCCTTCCGTGGCACCGGTATCGAGGATGACGATGCGCCAGGCGTCGATGACCCGGGAGTAATATACCGGGGCCAGGTAATACTCGAAGCTCGGCGGGCTGCGATGATCGTGGTTCCCGATCGTGCAAAGAACCGGCACCTTCGATGACAAGAGGACCTGGCGAGTTGCTTGGAATTCTTGCTCCAGGCCGCGCGTGGCAATGTCGCCCGTGATGACGATGAACTCAGGTCGCGCGATCGAGACATCCGCGAGCAAGTCGCGCAAGTTATCGGCGATTGTCCTATTTCCCAGGATTTCAGTAGCATACGGCGGAGCAAGATTCAACGTGATGTTTTGATCTGGATAACAGATATGGGGATCGGCGAAATGCGCGAACCGCAGCGACGGCGTGGAGTTATAAACATAGACCGAGTGCGGTTCCGACGCTGACAGGTTTACATTGAAAGACTTGCACGAAATTTCCAGGTCATATAGCCCGGGAAGTGCGTCAATCGGAATGGTCGTGTTGAGGACGTAGGTGCCTTGGACAAGGCCATTGACCGAGTTCACGGCCAGCATTGTTTCATCACGCCATTCGAAATCCACATGGTGCAATCCCACGTGCCAGCTGGAAGGTAATGCAAAGCCCGAATATTCCACGGTAATCAACATCGATTCGTCGGGCTTGCAGAATTGGGCACAACCTATCATCGGATCCACGATGCGGATGCGACCTTCTGCCAGTATCGCGTGCGCAGTGATAAATAATGGGATGGCTGCTAGAATGATGATGCCGAGCACCATCACAGTCTTTGAACGAACCTTTGCGACTGCCATGTGTCTCGCCACAATCAAGACCGCGTTTAGTGCAGACGATAAAGGAGAAAAAATGCAATCGTTGCCGGAAGTTTATCTTTGCTTCTTGATCGGCTTCACGAAAGGCTTTACTTCTTCGGGCACCATGATTACAAACGTGAAAATGTAAACCACCACGCCAACAAACATCATCCATTCCCAAAACGCGAAGCTGACCCAAGCGGGGAAGCGGTACAATTCGAATTTCTCGATGTCCGGGTTGTTTATCCATGGCATATGCATAAGCTCCCCATACAAGCTACTCAGCCCCAGGCCAACCACGGGAACCACCAGCATAACTAGCATCACGGCAAGCAAGCGCATGTTGAATTGCTTGGCGCCCTTTGAATGATCTTTCAAGATAGGACAGCTGTAGAAAAGGCCTGAAAAAATAACGCCAACAAAACCGACCCCCGCAAGATATTCATGCAACCGATCCACTAGACCGAACTGTGCAATGGTGCCCATGCCGATGAAGCTGACGATGCCAACAAACATGAAGAATGACCCCACGCCAGTGCTCCCCCTGCAGATTTTTCCCAGTTTTTTCTGATAGTAGCCAAGGAATGGTATCATGAGGATTGATCCAGTAACTAATCCAACGGTAGGAAAAATATATCCGAGCGGATTGGTTTCGGGGCCAACAAGATCGGAAATCACCATGTATCGCCAATCGTACGGTTCAGGAAACACCAGATTGGCTATGAAAAAGCCTATTAAAAACACGGCACCGATCACGGGCACGAGCTTGGTGAGCATCGTCTTCCTGGAAATCGTGCCCCGGAAAAAGTTAGTAAAGGCGTCCTTTGCATTCATGCATGAATGTAGCACATTGGAAAATTTAAAACACAACTTCTCGTGTTCCAAACCACAAATCAGTCATCCTCATCCGATTCGCCGTGCTCATCGGGGTCCCGGTACGGGCTCGCCGACCGGTTCTTCTTTTCCTCAAAAAATTTCACGTAATTAGTACCGAGAATCTTTTCAAGGCGTGAATGATGTTCCGGGTTGCGAGCCTTGATCCACCGCATGGCTTGCTTGAGAGTCCAGACGAGGTAAAATATAGCATCGCCAAGATCCTTCTTGTTTTTCGAGGCGAGGTCCGGCGTGACTTGGAGGCCTGTCTCGCTTATCCACGATTCAGCTAACGAAAGAATCTTGCCCGGCATATATTTCGTGAGATCCTTCAGGTTGTTGCCAACAGATTTGCGCACGTATTCCGAGGGGTCACTGCGCATAGAGGCGAGGATGAGAAGTACCCGATCATTCCGGGCAGGATCGCGAAGCCAC
>JAUQYW010000110.1 GCA_030587525.1 Candidatus Sigynarchaeota archaeon
TATTTCCCATAATCATATTCCATCGGATGAGGTTGCCCGAGCCACTTTCTATCGCGATACCTTCCAGCGAGTTATTGGTGAAGAAGTTCTGTTCTATGGTGTTGAATGTGCTCGATGTCGAGATGATCACTCCACGCGAGTTGAACCGTGCCGTGTTATTGTTCAAGATGTTACCGCTGGCATTGAACAAGAGAAATCCCCCTCCACGGTTATAATCTGCCGTAATGTTGGTCACGCGAGCATTCGTAACGTTCACGATCGCGAGACCCGAGAAGCCTGGATCTGCACCCGTTAAGATACAATCACAAAGGATGAGAAAAGCCCTCGTGTTTCTTATCGAGATGCAATCCACTCCCAATCCCGTGGCGTTGATGATATGATTCTCTATGATATAAGGACTGCCTGCCGTACCATCGCCGGACGACGCGACAGCGGCTAGCTCCGCGTCGCCGTCGATCAAGATGCTATAACTAAATATTTTTTGGTTGGCGTTGACCAACGGATACAAATCGGCAGAGCCCGATATTCCCGGGATGGTATATGGGATGTCCCAATACAAGCCAAGTACCGGGTATGCCCCGGGATAGCGCACGCTATAATCGCTCCAGTAATTGCCCATATGGGCATAATACCACCTGTTGCTACCACGTTCATCCCTCGATTGTACCCCCCCACCGTTATTAACGTTGAAACGGTTCCCGTAGAGCCAGTTCCCCGTGCACGTGTCGATGCGGATTGCATATCCCGTGTTGCTCGTGATGGTGTTTTCCCGGATGATGTTGGAGATGCAATTGTCGGTCATATTGATGCCGATCAAGTTATTACTTATTATGTTCGACGAAATGGTGTTCGCGATGCAGTTTTCTAACATGCGGATACCATTATTGTTGCCATTCATCGTGTTATTGGTTATAATGTTGCCGTCGGACAGGTACAACCTCATCCCGTCGATGCTGTTATCGTATGTTGATACGTTCCATATCGTGTTCTCGTTACACTCGTATAGATATATTCCCCGGCCGTTATTATCGAGGATACAATCGAAAACTTGATCGTAATCGGAAGAGCTCATGAACAAACCATCTTGCACGTTCAACCGGGCAATATTGCGTGTAAACATGCTGTTGCCGCAAACAGTCAAGACGAATCCAGCTGTGCTCGTCTGCTCAACGGTGTTGTTCTCAACAGTGACATGGAGCAAGAACCGGCAAGTGATACCGTTGATGCCCCCGGTGATGTAATTGTTCTTGACCTCGCAATAGTCGGATTGATGGACGAGGATGGAGTTGTTACAACCCGTGATGATGTTGTCCAGGATATAATTAACATCTGAATCTTCCACGTAGATCCCGTAATCATTGGATATCACGGTATTGTTTGCGATGGTGACGTTGGTACTTTGACCCGTCATAAAGATCCCCCGGCCATTGAATTGTACAGTGTTATTGGTAATCGTATAATTCTCTAGATAGCTAATGGTTATCCCGTTATTTCCATTATTCATCGCGATGCAACCCGTTATAGTCAAATTGCACATGTAGGACAAATAGAACCCGCTATCGGAATTGTTATTCACCGTGCAATTCGTCACGATGGTTGGTTGCGATTGATAATCGATATAAATTCCATAAGAATTGTTGTTTGCCGTGTTGTTCACGAGGGTATTATTGCAAGAATTCATGTTGATCTTGATACCACTTCCAGCATTGTTGAAAGCCGTGTTATTCTCGATCCAGTTGTGATCGCTCGAATCATAAATTTCAAGTCCATCCTGACCACTTCCGATAAAGGTGTTATTGATAATGGTGTTCTGGTGGCACGCGGTCAACGAGATGGCGGTCACGCTGTTGTTCTGTTGCCAATTCCTCGCAATAGTACAGGTGCTGCAATTGTAGATGACAATTCCGTTAAAGGTATTATCATAGCAAGTGTTATTGGTGATGTTGAGGTTGGTCGAGCTCTCAAGAAACATCGCCCGGTACGAAATGTCGTATAAGGAATTGTTGGCGATCGTGTCATTGCTGGATTGCGTCACCTGGATGCCGAACACGCTATTGAAAAGCGTGTTGTTGATGATCTTTCCATTCAACACGTTCCTGAAATAGATTGCACCTACATAATTCGTCTTTGCGTTAGATATGGTGCAATTGCGGATGATGAAATACGCATCGATAGTCTCGACTGCTATACCATAATCTCCACCGCCCGCGTCTATCGTGAGATTCTCGATGATATAAGGCTGGGTGATGGTACCATTACCAGATGTTGCATAAGTGGCCAAATCGCCGTTCGAGTTTATCATAATTGGCGGATCCGAGGTCTTGATTGAAACATTCCCGCCCAGGGTCCGAGCAGCGGTTCGCGATTCATTGCCGAGTAGAAACACACAAGCAAATGACATAATGATACCCAACATAGCAAGAAAAAGCACGCTCTTTTTTTCCATATCTTTCAACCTTTCAGTTCTTCAACCACGACCGTCCCTTGTCGTGAAATGAAAAAGGTTTTGAATGTGTATCACCTAGCCCCGTAATTAAAAAAGATATGGTGAGGGTTTCCAATCAAACCAAAAAAAGAGACGAAATGACGAGGCTCGTTGTTGAGGGTTCAAAAACCTGTCCCGACTGCTTTTCTACCATGCCGCTCGTGCCAGAATCCCTCGGGGGCATGAAGTACCTACCGGGAACAGATCGCCATGCAATCACCCGCGGAAACCGCGGCGAGCCAAGTGAAATTGCATGCCAGGGATGTTGTCTGTTTTACCTCGAAACAATTTAGGTAATTTAGGTATATATATACTTTATCCGCCTATCAAATCAATCGTACCAAGGATGCGATTCAACGAAAAATAAGGAGAGGTTTGACCTCCGCGATGTATTGCTAGTCGGTGCTCCCTCATACATCTATGATTCGGACCATAATTAGAAAATTTACAACTTATTTTTCGCGCTTTCATCGGCTTGATTGCTCTGCGACGTAACCGCCCTGATATTCCTCAAACTCTTCCGCGATGATTTCCCGGACGCGGAGGAGCAGGTTGTCGGCGAGAAACATGTACCCTTCTTGCGTTAGATGGACTCCGTCGCCAATATCATAGAAATTATCTAGCAAGTCTTCCCCGTTATTAAAGGAAAGGTTCAGGTCGAATACCTTGATGCCTTTTGGTGCGCAAAAAATCGTCATCATGCTGTTGATGTCCGTGATGGTCTGCGCGCGATCTTCCTTCGCGAGTGGTAGCAGCGTGCAAAAGATCGGCGTGACGTCGCATTTCTTTATGGCGAGCAAGATGGTCCGCAAGTTTTGCACGATCTCGGAGATCGGCACGTCGAGCACGACATCATTCGTTCCGATCATCACGAGTGCATAATCCAGGGTGGCCACTTGATCGCTGAAATTCCCCTTGAACTTTTTCACGAGCTCCTGGGTCGTTTCACCAACTAAGCCGTAGTTTTTTACTTTCAAGTGTATGATATTCTTCCATTCCGATGGCGAGATCATCTGGAATTTGAGCTTGAGATCCTGGTCTGACTGGATATTGAAAAGGCTCAACACGTGGTCATCCCCGATGAGACCGACCGTCAGCTCGACCTTATTATCGCTCATGAAATGTTTAACTCGCTTGTACCATCTGACCATAGATAATTCAGACTATCTAATAAATTTCTTCCCATTGAACCGCTAAAATTATCGCAAAACTCGACTAATCCGGTATAAAAATGCCTTGAACAAGAAAAAAACAAATTCTTTCACATCATCCCTTCCCAATTTTGATAAACCGAACTCGCGCTCGTGAAATATGATCGGGATTTCGCGGATCTTGTGCCGGACCAGTTTCGTCCGATACAACGTTTCAATCTGCCACGCGTAACCGTTCGTCGTGAGCGCGTTGTAGTCGATCGCTTGGAGGGTTTTTGCTTTGTATATCCTGAACCCAGAGGTCATATCCCGGGTTTGGCTAACACCGAGTGCGATATGCGTGAAAAAATTAGCACCGAAACTGATGAGTTTCCGTAAGAAGGGCCAGTTCTCCGTGGAACCACGCTTGCAATACCGGGATCCGATCACGAGATCGGCATCGTATTTTTTCAAGCACGCGATGAATTTCGGGATGTAAGACGGCCGGTGGCTTAAATCAGCATCCATCTCGAAGATGAGATCCATACCCATTTTCAACGCTTGCTTGAAGCCGAAGCGATAGGCACTACCGAGACCGAGTTTCCCGGGCCGCTGGATGACCGTGATGTTTCGATATGCCCTCGCAAACCGGATGGCAATGTCCGCGGTTCCATCCATCGACTTATCATCGACGATGATGAGATGGCCATTGATCCCGTACCTGTCGAAAATATCCTCGATGCCGGGTATGAGCAACTGGAGATTTTTCCTTTCATTATACGTGGGAAGGACGATGGCAATTTTTTCCCCCGTTCTCTTGGTCTTGTCGTTGCCGCTCTGCTTTTCCAACGAGACGCTGGATATCTTGACGAATCTCGCGCTTTCGGGAAGCTCGTAGATTCCTTTTGACATGATCGTCATTTCATCCAGCAACCGTCAACGAGTGTTCAAATATCTGGGAACCGAGCATCTTTGCTCAAACGGTCTTGTACAGTGACAACTTACCGGTTTGTCAATACATATGCTTTTCGCCGCCACTAATGGCGAAATCCATAAAAGGTCCAGGTTTAACCTTACTTCTTGTACCGTTCTTGACACGTTCAAGGGAAAAAAAAGCATATCAAATCCAATAACCCGCCGGCTTCGTGAAATCCATGGCAACCCCACCTCTTAAGGTCGCTGATATTGCGGAGGAATACGAGTTCGTTGATCATCAATCTTGCTCGAAATGCAGCGCGAAAGGCACGTTCATCGTGCTGGGCCAAAGTCTCGTGAAAATCGGGAATACGCCGCACGACGTCCTCCATGTAAGATGCAGCTCGTGCGGTAATGAGCAGGATTTTTCGTTCGACGTGACGATCGTCTTCGCACAATACGATGAAATGCTTGGACTTAAAGATGCCAAGAAGTAAGGAACTGAACTGGACCGGGTGAGGGCATCGGCGCGGATCGAGGAAAATCTCTATTGGTACTCCAAAGATAAACCCGTTTCGAGCTTATTTTTTCGTGGTTACAGCGTGAACGTGTTTGCCATCGATCAAGGCGATGAAATCTGGTTGATCGATGCGGGAGTTACCAAGCTCGGGCGACCAAATCGCCTCGTGAAATGCATGCGCCGGGACGGGCTCGATCCCGCTCGGATCAAGAAGATCTTCCTCACGCATGCCCATCCCGACCACGCGGCTGCAACCGGGTTTTTCGCGAATCGTTTCGATGCAAGTATCTACATCCACAAGGATGAGCGAGCAGCGCTTTCTGGAGGCAGCGATTATCTCTGGACGGAGGAAACGAGGGCCGCCCGGGGCATGCTCTCTACCTTTTATCCGGCCCCGATGTGGCTCGTCAAGGTATTCATGAAATACTCCATCGGGGAAACTCCCCGCACCGCCAACGCCCGTTTACTCGAAAGTGGCGAGATAGTCCGTGGCCAAAAAGAAGACTTGATGATCATCCACACGCCTGGCCACGTGGCAGGACACGCGTGTTATTACTCGCCGAAGCTCAAAGCCGCGTTTCTTGGCGATTTAATCGACCCGAGCTTTGACCACAAGGCATCGCTTAATTTTCCCGCTTCGGATTACGATGCGATTTGCCAGTCCATCGAGAAAATGGCTTCCCTGGACACCAAGATCATTTGCGCCGCGCACGCAAAAGAAATCATCACCGGCGCCGAATCGAGTAAAACATTGTACTCAGGCACCCTTGCAAAATTGAACGATGCATACCGAATCACGGTAGATTTGCTCAAGCAAGCAATGGGAATGCGCTTGAAGGATTTTGCGGGGCACTATCCCAAAGAAACTTGGCTCTTGCAAGACCAGATCTGCGTTCCGTTTTCGATCATCAAGTCGCTGGAAAAAAAAGGAAAGGTCCGGTTCGATTCGGGCAAATTTTTTTACCGCGAATGAACCATGACTACTTTAATCTTCCGGTTTCACGCTCAACGGCAGAATATAATTGAGAATGCGCCACGCGGCAGGAGTTATTTCCGTTAGATTACCCCGAAAATCGACCGGGGAAGCATCGTGAACATGTGGTAGCGAGCCATCAACAGACAACAAGCGCATAAACACCTTCCCATACCGAGAGCGTATCGACGTGGGAATGGTGCCCTCGAACGACAAGTCGCACAGCTGAGCAGCTGCTGGCTGCCCTTCTTTTAACTTGAATAGAATTGGAGGATAAAAGAATTCCCAAGCACGCTGGTAAGCGCCCAAAAGCGTGTTGGCCTTGTCGAGCGCAAAAGAGTGCTCGCCGGCAGGAACTTGTAGCCGGAACTTGCCGTTTTCCCGCTTGAAATATGGTGTCCCCTTGTGGGAAACCACGAGGTCCTCGTCAAGCCACGCGAACCTCAGCGTGTGGCCGAAACTCTCGCTGGATTTTTCCGCGCCGAAGGGGTACGTGATGAATAGGTTCTTCTCGATCTTGAACGTGATCTCGACCGGGATCATGGAATTCACGAAAATTTCAAGCCGGGTGCCGGAATCAACGAGACGGGCCGTATATCGCCCTGCATCAATCATCATACCACCGGGATCACTGACCACGGTAAAAGCGCGGTCGCCGATGGAAAATTCGTGGTCCGCGTATACTATGGTCTGGCCTTCGACCCTCACGTTGTGCGAGGAGATGGATGGCTCGCCGGCGCACGAGTATCCCAGTGTAGGTAGCTCGTAGACGCGGCCGCCCATGATCTCCGCCCGTGACCAGAGCATGTTGAGCGCCGCCACACCTTCAAGCATGTCGCAATGCCCTTCACGGGCGCCCCGGTCCAAGCCAGTGATCTCGTCAAGAACCTTCTCGCCAAGTTGCGTCGCTTCTTTCACGAGGCGAAGACCCCGTTCCTCGATGGTCTCCTCGATGTCCCACGCCTTTGCTAGCGGTATCCCCTGGAATTCAGAATACATGCCCGGCGTGGTGAAAGGAACGACGTATGCATCGTGATTCTGGGCGATCATGAGATTTTTCCATGCTTGGTTGATCTCCGTCTCGTGAGGCTCCGATCCCAGTGCTGTGAGCAACGCGTCAGTAGCCTCGACCTGGACCAGGAAATCCTCGCATCGCCGCGCGCCGTGAATCAAATTGGAATCCATCGACCGGATCGGGAAGTCCTCGATCGACCATCGCACCTGCCTGCTGACGGGAAGATTGGACTTGGCGAGGTTCAAGAAACTCCGGAAATATATCTTTGCTCGCTCGAACTCCACGATGTGCTTCGCAACGTCACCCGAGCCCGGCATCGGATTCGCGAAATCCTCGATATTCACATAGACGACTTGCTGCAGGTCGGGCCGAGCCACCGCCGCAAAGATCAGCTCGGGCAACTCCTCGAACAGCTTGCCGTGCCATACATGGCCGTTAGGCAGTCCAGATTGCGATGCGATGGCAGGAATCGTGGTTCCATCGAGCCCCTCCCAGAGCAGCTTCGGGTGATATGATGTCGGCGCCCCGCCCGCGAGACGGGCACTCGCGAAGGCATACTCGATCCCGAAGCCACGCAATAGCTGGGGAATCTGGGGGTGCAAAGCGTGCTCGGACGTTGCATAAACGCGGGACTTGAGATCGTGGGCTTCCATGACATCGAGCCCGAACTCAAATTGCCGGATGTTGGACTCTTCGCAAATATGGCGTAAGTACGGCTCGGCGTATAATGGATTGATGATTTCGACATTGTTTTCCTTGAGTAAATCCCACACCGGATATTTCTTTCCGAGTTCCTCCAAGGAGACAAGACCGATTTCAAACCCGACGGGAAAGCAATCTTGCCA
>JAUQYW010000128.1 GCA_030587525.1 Candidatus Sigynarchaeota archaeon
TCGACACGGCCGAGGGAAAGGGGGTGTCTTGCACAGTGTCTGGTGCCCGGGTGCTCGTCGGGAAAAGATCATATCTCGAAGAACAAGGCGTTGACGTGGCAAATGGCAAGGACGCCGCGGCAAGACTGGAAAGCGAGGCAAAGTCCGTGGTGCACGTCGCGGTGGACGGTCATCTGGCCGGTATAATGGGCATTGCAGATACTTTACGGGAACACGCCAAGGATGCCATCGATGAGCTGCGCCGCATGGGCATCACAACCATGATGATCACCGGCGATAATAAACGAACCGCCCGGGCAATTGCCGACAAGATCGGCATCAAGGACGTGATCGCCGAGGTCTTGCCGCAAGACAAGGCAGCAGAGGTGCAGAAGTTGCAAGAAGCAGGCAAGATTGTCGCCTTTACCGGCGACGGCATCAACGACGCGCCGGCACTGGCAAGGGCGAACGTCGGAATCGCCATGGGTGGTGGGACTGACATTGCCATCGAGAGCGGCGAGCTCGTGGTCATGAAGGATGACCCGGTCGATGCGGTAGCTGCCATCCAGCTGAGCAACGCGGTGCTAGGTCGCATCAAGCTGAACTTGTTCTGGGCATTTGCATACAACGTGATATTGATTCCAATTGCGATCTTCACGATGGTGCCACCAGAATGGGCGGGCTTGGCTATGGCCATGAGCTCGGTCACCGTGGTCTCATTGTCGCTGATGCTCAAGCGGTTCGTGCCACCGGTTAAGAAGAAATATATGCAGGCGACGAAGATGCCCGAGCCTATGCCGGTGCCGGAAACAACCTCAGCACTTGCCGGGCCGGTCTTGAAGTGCGAGACGTGCGGGAAGACCGAGCCCGTGCCGGTGCATTGCAATCAGCCCATGCATATCGAAGAAATCGAAGGGAAATCGATGCTAGTATGCTATATGGGCAAAGATTGCGGGGAACAAGATGTTCCGGTGCACCACAGTAAACCTATGGTGATAGTAGAGAAACCATGATTACTTTGAAATAGCAACACCAAGTACAAGATTCGAACATAAAATATGGAATAAACATAAACAAGAAGTGAAATACGATGATGAAAGGAATGAATGCACCTTCGGATTGGCCGAAGACGGTAACATTGAAATGCGAGAAATGCGGGGCCACGCAACCTGCTCCCATGCACTGTGGAAAGCCGATGGCCCCTGAAAAGGGTGGAAAATCGTCGAAACTGGTATGTTGGATGGGTGCTTCCTGTGGGGCGGTAGATATCCCTAAGCACCATGGGAAGCCTATGAAAGTAATAACATAAATTCGTTTTTTCCTTTTTTCCTTAATTTTCTTACATCAACGACCTATTCTAAAGGAAAATATCGATGATAAAAGGTAAAATGAAAGATTCCCGGGAACTACGCCAAGATTCCCGGGAACTACGCCATCGAGACTATCCGTGATGCGATCACGCCCGAGGATGTCGCCCTCTGATTCGACGCGTGGTGCAAGGTTCGGTTCGAGATGCAAGGTTCGGTTCCTTCTGATGCAGAAGGGCAAACCTCTCATCTCTCGATTGTTGTGCTGTTCATCCTCCCCGGTGGGCTCCCGCGCCTCATCCCGCGGTCCCGCCCTTTTTCTTCTTCGTGAAACTGGCGATATAAAAGGAATGCGTGGAAACCAAGGAAAAAGTTATAAAAAGGAATGTTCCCCTCTCGGTCGGGCGTTCAATCGTCGACCAGCTCTGCGGGTTTCACGTTTCTAATCCTGCTTTGGCTTCTTCTTCCTTCTTCTTCTGCGACTTCAACCGGATCTGCAAGTCACGAGCTCTCTTTGAATACCAGATGAGCAGCTCGCCCGCGTCCTTGGGCTCGAAGTACTCGCCACCACAACTATTTGCAGCCGCGCTCATACGGGGCGCATCGGTCTGGCCCATGCCGATGACGTAGAAGACCACGTTCTGGTTCTTGGCAATTTCTTGCACCGCGACCTCGAAGTTGTTGCCATCGGTCGGCGCCCCGTCGGTGAGCAAGATGAGCATGACCGGCTTGGCCTGCTCCTCGCCGCCCTCGGTATCTTGGAACTTGTAGATCATCTCTTGCGTGAGCAGCATTGCTTGCCCCATCGACGTGGCTTGCCCATAGGCGTTGCCGATCTGGTCGACGATCAGCTTGGCCGTGTTTTCCAGGACGTTCTTTTCGCCCGACGAGCCTTCCATCCATTGCTTGCCGCCGAAGTCGAGCGCTTCTGCCGTGTCGGCGAACCGCACGATCGAGACCTTTTCACCGAAACCACGGCCCACTTTTTCAGCAAGGAACAGGATAGCTGCAAATGCAGCGCCGATGCGCCGCGGGACGCTCGTGCCTTCCTTGAATTGCTTCAAGAAATCCTGGATCTCCTTGGCACCCATAGCAGCCTTGATGCCTTCGATGGCAGGTCCAATCTTTTGAACGAGCAAGTCCCGTGCCATCATGGACCGCGAGATGTCGATGATCAGGATGGCGTTGAAGGTAACCAACCCTTCTGGTTTCAGCAAGATGTTGGTCGTGGGCTGGAACGAGGCGAGCACGTCGCCCGACAAGTCTGGCTTGCTATCGAGGATCTTGATCAATGCCCCGGCTTGCTTCCAGCGCAGTTTCAGGTCCTTGAACACGATGTAATTGGACAACCATGATTTCAAGTTGCCGACGTACCTGCGAGCCTTCGACAGCACTTCCCAGACCTGGTCGCCCGAGATCGGGTTAACACCAATGGTGGCTTCCTGGATCGGGATGATCTTGCGCTTGTTGATGCGGATTTCGACCTGGTCGGAACCGATGCCACTCGCCTCGAAGATCTCCGCGTCGATCTTGATCATGTTTTCGGGGAGCTCGGGATCGATCTTGACCTTCGCGGCGCCGAATGACCCCGTGAGCGGGTCCTCGAAGCTCATGACTTCGTTTTGGGACCGGCCACCGAGGTTAAGCGACAATGACAGCCGGGGACCGATGGCACACATACCGCCGTAGTCATCCATGGTCTGCACCTTGACGGTCATGACCTCCCGTTTCTCGATGGGAGCTTCTGCCGACGAAACGACCGCATCGTCTTTTTCCACGATGTTCGCCGCATCATACGCATCTTGCGTCATGCCGATATACCGGTCTTCGATTGACCCGACCTTGATGCGTCCCGCACCGGTGCCACGGGTCTTGTGATCCTCGATCTCGATCATCATGCCCTCGTAGAGGCCGAGCGACTCCACGTTCCGCGCCGAGAGCATGAATTTATCGCCGAGCGTGTTGTCAACGCGAGGCGTGAGCACGATGCCGTTCTTTTTCTGAGCGAGCTGCGAGATATCGATCATGTCGGGATATTTTGGCCGCGATGAACCTTCCCACCAAACGCCCTTGCCGTTCGGGTCTATGGGCTGGTTGAACTCGTCAGTACCGTAGATCGCAAAGCCTTTTTCATCGACGACTTGCTGGCCGAACGAATCCGCCATGTTGGGTGGGAACGGGCCTTTCTCGGGCTGCTTCTCGACCTCGATTTCCATCCACTGGGTCTGCTCGAACGCCTGGCCTGTCGAGTCCAGCGCGTACCAGCCGGATGGATCCATACCATAAATGGGATTATTGCTCGCATCGACGATTTCTTGGCCATACGCATCGACTTGATTCGGCACGAGCACTTGCACTTTTTCTTTTGCCGGACCAGCTGGCGCAGCAGCGCTGGCTTTTGCCACCTTTGTTTCGACGGTCTGCTCGACGAATTGTGCTTGCTGAAAAGCTTGTCCAGTCGAATCGAGTGGATACCCCATATCATCGGCACCGAAGACGCAATTGCCCTCAATATCGACGATCATGACACCAAAGTTGTCCGGTTGGTTGGGCACGAGTACCCATTTCGTTTCCGTCCTGATCTCGTACTCGGGCTCCTTGGGCGCTGCTGGTGCCGGTGCTGGTGCAGGAGGACCCATAGATGGTGGCCTCGGCATCGAGGGTGCCATGGATGGTGGTTTCGGCATTGCCGGAACACCTGGTGCCGAGGGCGCCATGGATGGCGGTTTCGGTATCGAGGGTGCCATGGATGGTGGCCTCGGCATCGAGGGTGCCATGGATGGTGGTTTCGGCATCGCTGGAACTCCGGGCGCCATGGATGGTATTTTCGGCATCGCCGGAATTCCGGGCGCCATGGATGGTATTTTCGGCATCGCCGGAACACCTGGAACGGAGGGAACTGGGGGCACTCTCGGAACGCCGGGCACTGCTGGAGGCTTTGCAAAACCTGGTCCGGCCGGGCCGGGTGGCGGTCCCATCATACCTGGAGGTGTCGGTACCGGAGGTGCCGCTCCGGGCACCCGCGGTGGTGCAGCGACCATTCCTGGTTGCGCACCGGGCTTTGGACCCCTCGCGGGTTTTGCAACTGATGCGCTTGGCCCGGCAGGCGAAACCGTTAGTTCCATTGACTTGAAACCGAGGATTTCCGGCAAGTTCTCATCGATTTGAACAACGAAATCGAATAAACTCTCGTTGACGTGCACTGCAAGCGTGGTTTCGAAATGCTCCTCGGGAATCGTGACCTTGACAAGATCCCCATCGTGCACACCAAGTGTTTCTGCCGAGATACTCGATATATGAATGTCGTCGCCCACGTTCTCCTTGGTTTCGACGAATAATTTCAATTCTTTAGACATGATTATCCTTCTAACATGTGCTTTGCTCTTTCGATGGATGCACGACAGCACCATCGAATATAGAAACGCATACTTGGTTTGCTCAACAGATGCGTGACTCGTCGCGTTCAGATAAATCGAGCTGGTTGATTTGATCTTCTATGCGAATATTTAAAAAAATATCTCAATTCTCGAATTTTCACGAGATAAGTGTAAATATAGGATAAATCATGAAAAAAAAGGAAATATCGGAGGGAATATCACGCGAGCACTACGGGATCCCGTTTCTCTTCATTATCGCCTCCCGTTGGCTTTTTATCCAAGAAACCATTGATGGTTTCGTCGGATGTCAGCCGTTCATACGTACCGAACTCGATGCTCTTGCGTTCGATGCTTATATGGCGCTTGTCGAGCCGCTTGTAAAGCCGGGCGGCATTATAGGGCAATATCAATTCATTGAACGCAACAGCAAGCATCCCGAAGGTGATCCCGGCGACGATGATGAACCCAAATACGAATATGACGATGGACGCCCCCGCGGAGCCAAAACTGCTGTACGAAGCGAACACGGGCGATGCTATCACGAATTCGATATAATTGATGAAAGCAGAAATGCTCAAGAAACCTTTCAAGTAGGTGCTGAACCATCCCCCGACCGCTTCGACGTCTTCTGGATGCCGGTTATTGAGACGTTTTATATAGAACAGCACTCCAGCATCGTCGAGCAGCCATGTCGATGGAAAGAACCAGAAAAATAACGGAATGGCCGCGATGCCCGGTATGATCAAGAACGTAAAGAGCGAGCTGATATAAGCCACGAAGTTTTCGTCCGTAATTCCGCTAATCGACAGATTCGGGTCGAGATTCGCAAGAAAATTGAACGCGTACAGGCCGACTGCGGTAGCCAACGAGAGAACGGACATAATCCTGCCAAATACCGTGATGTAGTTGATCTTCCGGCCGAACGGCGGGATCAGGATAATGCGGTAGTTCAGCTTGGCCATGCGCTGGGTATCCTTGTCCGAAATCGCGCGCTTTTTCACCGCTGCCTTGATGCCTGCTGTCTTGGTGAAGAAAATCTGGTTCATCTGGACGATGCCATCCGCCGCGGGGGGACCGAAGAGCACGTACAAGCCGGCAGTGACGGGCAATGCAAGGAGGAAGGTGAACGTGCCGATCCCGGAAATGCGGATGAGGTTCGCAACCGCGATGCCCGCCGGTGAATCGCCGACCGCGGTGGTGCTACCTTTAGTAATGGTATCCGTGATGTTGAAGAGGAGCAAATACAAAGCCGCAATTAAAACAAGAGAAGCGACGAGCAAGGCAATGGGCCACTTCTTAGTCGGAATCGCCATACGGAGCCTCGCGCTTTTCATCCTTGACATTCCAACAAGGATCAAAACCCCGACAATTGCCAGGATGATTCCACTAACGAATAAAGTTCCAGTAACGGGGTCCGCGAGACGTTGCTGGATTTCAGTGAGTGGCACCACGGCCGTCGCTCGCAAGAAAATCATGATATTGGAGATGAGGTAATCCCCGACAAAGTCGCCGTTCAAGTCACCTAGGAATAAATAGGTGCTTCCCCAGACCGTGAAGAACAATTCTTGCACGAGCGTATTATTGTACGTGAAGGTGAAACAAGGGCCATTGATGCGCCTCGCTTCGACCTTGGCGAAATTCGTGGGGGAGAACAGCGTTCCCGGAACGGGAATATCCGTGACGTTGTCAGCATCCAAATCGAACGAGGTCGACACGCGCATGTTCAAATCAACATTGATCGCGGCCTCGAACTGGGGTGTATGTTGGCTGGTACCATTCGTGGAATTGTAAATTGTGCCAAGGGGTACCGGCGTCGTTCCAGACGCGTTCGTGTGCAGATAGGCCATGCTCATCTTGATAACCGGATATTTCATGTCCTTGAAATTCTTGACCACGGGGTCCTCGTCGGAGAAGACCAAACCGATGGTACTGGTTATCGGAGGATGACCGATACTCACGGGGATGACAGCTTTCACGGTTCCAAACGAATTGCTCGTGTTGATGCCAAAAACGCTGCCATTAAATGACGGTATTTTCACAGATTGGGTGAACGTCGTGTGAGCCGGTTCAATCCCGTCGTGGGCGATGCACGTGACCCGCGACGCTACAGTGACAAAGATTTCTGGACTGTTAAATGCCGGGAAGGCTTCAGACACTCTAGGCCGGTCTGATGCCAGTATGGGGTTTTGGATGCCCGCCGTGAATTTTTGATACAGTGTGAAGCTTGCCAACCCGCCGGTCGAATTCAACGAAATGATGCACTGGTCTTCCAACGCAATGGCACCGGGATTTCCCCAGGTTTTCAAATTTCCAACGCTGTAATTCACGATCGTCCAGCTGATGAGCAATGGATTGCTATTTAATTGATCAATTGGTGCAATGGCAAGGTAGTACGGCGTCGTCGGATTCGACATGCTTATGTTAGCGTAGGTCATGAAGAAATACGGGTAATTCCAGAACAGTTCCGCGTCGTTCGCGGGGCCTGTACAAAAGCCATAACGAAAATTGTTCATCCCGTCATACCCCGTCAAGGGAAGCTTGTCCCATTCGACCCTCGCGATGCTCGTGAACGTCTGCGGATCGACGAAGCTGAAATTCGACATGTCTACGAAGCCTGTTCCGTTCCAGCGGAGGTTATTGTTCTTGATCACGATGAGCTCGCGGGATTGCGTCAGACCCGGCGCGGGGATCGACCAATTCTTGAGATATCGAACCCACGGGTAGTAATTTCGCGAAGACACGCTTGGATTGGAAAATGCCTCCGGGTATTCCCATCCGTTTGCAGTTAAATTCGCCCGCAAGTCGATCTCAAGGTTGTCGAGGGCAATCCGGAGCAAGTGCGCGCTGTTCCAATCGATGGAATCATTTGCATTCAGGTAAAGCGCAGAATAATTCTTGACCGGCGCCGCCAGCACCACCACGTGCGTGCCAAGACATGGCGCAAGTGTGAAACCGTCCTTTATGTGCAAGTTGACATACCACGGCGTGTCACTACCGATCATCTCGTTAATGATATTGCCGGTTCGACCGCTCACCAGAACGGCACCATATTTTTGGTCCCATTTCTCGACCAATGAATCGTTCATCTTGATCCAGCCAAATTGTTGCGGTAGAACGCGGCGCAACATATCATAGTTCTGCGGGTTGATCCAGTAAAACACGTCAGCAACGCCATCACCATCGACATCAGGAACGACGACAACGCCATCGTCACCATAGAGCGTGTTCCTAACGGTCCAACCGGATTCCGCCTTTGCTGGTGGCGATTGAAAGATCCCGACAGCACCACCGAGTATCAAGCCGATGCCTATCAAGAGCAAGGCTAATTTCTTCCCGTTGTTTATTTGCGTTGATTCTTGTTCCATCAAGCAAGCACCCACGGTTGAATGATAATTCACTAGCCCACACCTAACCTAATAAACGCTGCGCCGGGTTCGTCTTCAACCAGCCAAGCGGAACAAACTCACAAAAAAAGGATGTTCATTCGTGGTCCCGAATTGCAACCTCATACTCGTCTTGCAACGGCCGGTTTGCCTTCACGAGCTTCTTGAGTTTTTCGTTCTCGGCGAATAATTGCTCGTATTTGCGGGAGATCGCGGTGATTTTTTCCTCGAGGGAGGTGACGCGGGAGATCAGCCAATCCATAACGGTCGATGTCTCGACCGGTGCAAGGAACCACGAGAAAACGTTCTTGATGAAATTCATATTGTCGAACACGGTTATGCCGAATTCTGGATCGTTGGTGAACATGTCAACGTCGCCACAGACGACGACTTTTCCTTGTCCGTGCAATGAACCGGCGGCGAGTGGGTAATTCTCGCCTATTTTCACGATCTTCCAGCCAGTATTGTCTTTTGGCGAGTATTTTTCGATGACGCTTGTTTTTCCCGTGGAAAAGAGCGAAACAGCCGGTTCTTGAACGGATAGCGTTGTGCCACCGCCTGTCACGACGCGCATTACATTCTTATTGACAACGTGGCTTACATTGATGTTGTCGAGGATGGGTGCAACCGAAGAACCCACGTTCCTGGAATCGCGAACCGTCGTGGATTCGATCTCGATGCCGAAGGCCGTGATCAGGTCGTTGAGATTCGTCTCGTTCGCGAGGTCGCCTCCAGCGTCCGAGATAACGAGCAAGTTTCCGCCTTCACGAACATATTTAACAACGAGATCGACATCATCCTTGGCGAGCTTGGCCTTGGTCGGGCATCCAAGCACGTAAATATCCGACGCGATAATGGAATCTTCCGGGATTGATTTCTCACGATTTATTGATATACTCAATTTTAAAACATCGTTGAGAACATGGAACAGCTCCGAAAAATTGTCCTCATGGACATCCAACAGCTCGTTGAAACCTTTGTCCACGAGGCAAGTATATTCGCCGCGGCTTGATCGACCAATGATACGCTTAAGCATGATCCGCTATCGCCTTGAGCGCGTTCCCGTGTGACGTTAAAACTAATTTAGGTATATAATATTGACGCTATCGGATGGTTTTTTTAACTCCGCGTACCGAAGCTTGCATAACTATGTCGAACGAACAGAGCACTCCTATACTTACCGATGATCAGCTCAAAGAGCTGTGTGAAAAACTCGGACTCAAGACCATGAAGAAATACAAGATCCTGGTTGCCAAGCTCGTGAAAAAAACCGGCACGACCGACGTGAAAAAACTCTCGGTGGCCTTGAAAAAAGCTACGATCGCATCATGACCACGCTCATCAATTCATGATGCAAGTATTTGCGTAATTAGTTCGATATTCTGTAATTTTTTTAGACATTAAAGAAACAACTATTTCAGCACGACAAGAACGCTGGTCACTTTCATTTATAAGTATTTTGATATAAAATTAGCGATGGCATTTTTTTCCTTTATTCACGACATCCTTAAGATTATCTAATGTTTTTTTGGCGATTTACGGAAATGGTCTCTATTGGAGCGTTTTTTTTGGAAAATGATCGGGAATTGCTAGGGAAGGTGAATATTCCGGCCAGCCCCGCCTTTGTTATTTTAGAATCTCGCTAAATGTATCTTTAAAGTGAATCTATAAATCATGTCAATGACAAGATTGAATTGATTGTCAATCATCAATGATTGATTTAGGATTGATTTCCTCGGAGGTTCAACAAGCGCGCACTGTATCACTGCTATCACTTAACACAACGGAAAGTAAGTGAAGCACCATGAGTACAAACTCGAACACCACTATCAAGGAGTCTGTTAGAGTCGGCGTGTACGTGTGCCAATGAGGCGTGAACATCGGCCAATTCGTCGATGCCGAGCAGATCAAATCCTTCGCGGAGACCCTTCCGAACGTGCTGATCGCCCGGACCTTCACATTCTTCTGCAGCGATCCCGGCCAAGAGATCATCAAGCGCGACATCCGCGAGCTCGGCGTTAATCGCGTGGTCGTCGCCGCATGCACGCCCAAGATCCACGAACCAACCTACCGGGAGCTGCTGGTCGATGCCGGGATATCCCCGTATTACTTTGAAATGGTGAATTTGCGAGAGCATTGCTCGTTCGTGCATAGCAAGGATAAAGCTGCGGCAACGGAGAAAGCAAAATCGCTCGTTGCGGGAGGCGTGTACCGTGCCATCGCCCTCGAGGACGTACCGCGCAAGGAGGTTCAAGTCACCAAATCCGTGCTCGTCGTTGGCGCCGGAATCGGAGGTATGAACGCTGCTATCAACCTGGCAAATCACGGTATCAAGGTGTATCTCGTGGAGAAGGAACCGACGATTGGTGGCCGCATGGCACAGCTGGATCGCGTGTTCCCGACCGACGATTGCGCCATTTGAATCGTGGCGCCGATCATGGTCAAGGCGGCGAAGCATCCCAACATCAAGCTCTACACGTATGCCGAGATTGTCGAGGTGAGTGGCATCACAGGCAATTATTCGATCAAGATCAAGCAGAAACCACGGTATGTCGACCCGAAACTGTGCACGGGCTGCGGCGCGTGCATTGCCAAGTGCCCGGTCGACGTGCCCGACGAGTTCAACCGGGACATCGGGATGCGGAAGGCGATCTACATTCCCTTTGCACAAGCGGTCCCGAAGGTTGCCTTGATCGACAAGGAAGCCTGCATGAGTTGCGGGCTGTGCACGAAGACTTGCCAGCGCGGCGCTGTCAATCACGAGCAGAAGGAATCGTTCGAGACCGTGATTGCCGGGGCCATCATCGTGGCGACGGGTTGGGACGAGTACCCTGTCCAAAAATATGGCACCTTCGGATACGGGCGATACCAAAACGTGATCACGCAGATGGAACTGGAACGCATGCTCTCGCCGGTTGGTTCGACCCACGGCCACGTGCTCCGCGTTTCCGACAAGAAAGTGCCGAAACGCATCGCTATGATCCAGTGCGTCGGCTCCCGCAGCATGCACGAGAACGCAAACTCGTATTGTTCCTCGGTGTGCTGCAACCTCGCGTTGAAGAACGCGCAGCTGATCAAGCAAGAGATCGACGGGGCAGACGTGATGATCTTTTACATGGATATGCGGTGCTGGGACAAACTCAACGAGGAATATTACCGCCGCATCAGGGAAAAAGGCGTGATCTTCATCCGCGGCATCCCCGGCGACGTTAAAGAGGACCCGGCAACAGGCACAATCAAGTTAACGTACGAGAACACGCTGGAAGGCACGGTGCAAGAGGTCGATGTCGACATGCTTGTCTTGTCTGCTGGCATAGAACCCTCCGCCGGCACCAGAGAAATTACCGCGGTCATGGGATTGGACAAGTCGCCTGGTGGATTTTTAAAGGAGACGCACCAATGCTTGAGCCCACAGGAAACCAAGAGCCCGGGCATCTTCATCGCAGGGTGCGCGTCGGGCCCAAAAAACATCCCATACTCGGTCTCGTCCGCGCTCGGCGCCGCAGCCAACGCATCGGCCATCGTGTCATCGGGCATCTTCGCCAAGGAACTCGTGACTGCCATCGTCGATGCAGAACATTGCATAGCTTGCCACCGCTGCGAAAAGTCATGCAATTACGACGCGATCCACGTCAATCCGGAGACCCAGGTCGCCGAGGTAAATGAGCTGAACTGCAAGGGATGCGGGATTTGCGTCTCATCGTGCCCCGCGAGGGCGATCGTGCTCCGGTATTACCGCGATGACCAGCTAGGCAAGAAAGTGTACGCGATCTTGAAGGATTCTAACGCGACTCCACAACCAAAGACCCCCCACGCATCCAGCCCAATGCAGCCCGGTTAAAAATCCTAGAACCGGGTCAAGGCTTTGCTTGCAGCAAAGTGGATGCGCGAAATCTCCATCAAACCATCGTGATATTCATGGAATCAAAACCCAGCGAGGCAACTCCGAAGGATGATCGCAAGATCATCATCTTCTGTTGCGAAAAATGAGGATACTCGGCAGCGGACCTGGTTGGTGTCTCGCGGAACCAATACAACCCCGTGATCTATCTCGTCCGGGTGAAATGCACGGGAAGAGTCGACACGTCCGACATCTTGCAAGCATTGCGGGATGGAGCCGATGGTGTCGGCATCTTCGGCTGCCACAAGGGAGAATGTGACTTTGAAACCGGCAATTACGTGGCTGAGCGTCACGTGAATGCCGTGAAGTTTATACTCGCCGAGGCGGGATTCAATCCCGATCGAGTGGGCATATACTTCATGTCCGCTGCGGAAATCGAGCGGTTCCTGAAATCGGTGAACGATTTCGTTACCAAGGTCACCGCTCTTCCCGCCAACCCCTTGAAGAAGGACAAGGCCCGGGGTTTGAGCATCGCCATCACGAAATAGCATGTAATCCCATGGCCATGTGATTCATTTCCCGAAAAGTCGTGGAAAATGATGATGGCACGTCGCCGCGAGCGACGGGATCGCAAACGAGAACAAGAATAGGTGAAAACCATGGCATCCCAGCCAGTAGACGATATGCGAGCGGATCAGCTATCGAAGCTCCCCTTGCTCGTCCACGCGTCGCGTTCCTTCCGCATCCGGTGCCTCATCGATGCCCAGGCGGATATCGAAAAAGCGGGAGCCTTGACGCGCGAGGAATACAACGGCGTGCTAAAGGTCTTGCTGAAGGAAGAGACGAGAAAAGCACTCTTGCTTCGGGAGATGGAACGCGTGCAAGGCGAGGTGCCGATGGACAAGTTACTTGGGTCGCTGGAATCCACGGGCATACCGAGAAAAGAGATCGTCAGCGGCTTGTTCCAGCTCGCGGTCGAGGGCTTCCTCTCGTGCCGGCTCGATGCGCCTGGAAGCGCCGTGTTCTCGTTCGTCACGTCTGATTCTAACAAGGTTGAACCGGTGTATGTTCCCGTCAGGTCCATCGACGACGGGAAGGCTTGCAGCGGCTGTGGCACCTGCCAGGCCGCGTGCCCCGTCGATTGCATCCGGGTCGACGATGGAAAGGTCGCGATCGACCTGGATAAATGCATACGCTGCGGGTTGTGCTACACGGCTTGCCCGAGAGCATTTTTACCAAAGCTGGCCTTGGATTGGGCCATCAAGAACGCGGTTTTCACGCCCGAGGAACTCAAGGCAGGAAACATCGTGGAAGCATGGTCCGCGAGGACCACGCGGGATGACATTCGCCCGGCTGCGCAGGACGGCGGCATCACGTCGAGCTTGCTCGTGCAGGCGTTCCAGGCGGGCGTCATCCAGGCCGCGATCGGTGCGGGACGGCACGCGGATATTCCATGGAAGCCGGAACCAGTCATCATGAAATCCATTCCCGATGTCGTGAAGGCGGCAGGAACCAAATACGTGAACACGCCGTCGCTCAAGCTCTTGCGCGCGGTGAAGGGAGTGCCGAGCATCGCCGTCGTCGGCACCCCGTGCATGATGCAAGCACTGCGGAAAGCGGAGATATATCCCACCGGCACCATCGACCTTTCAAACATCAAGTATCGCATCGGCATCTTCTGCATGGAGTCGTTCACGCATGCAGGCATCAAGCAACTGTGCGAGAGCACGTTCAACGTTCCCCTGGAACAGGTCAAGAAGATGAACATCAAGGAAGGCCAGTTCTTCGCGAATCCAGTCACGGGCGATCCGAAGTCCGCGAGCATGAAGGATGTCACCAAGCTCGCCCGCTTGAGCTGCCATTGCTGCTATGATCTCACGTCCGAGATGGCCGACATATCGGTCGGTTCCATTGGCTCGCCCGAAGGCTGGAACTCGGTCATCATCCGCACGGCCGCGGGCAAGCAATTATTCGATGCAGCCGTGCAAGCTGGCTTAATCGAGAAAAAACCGATAGAGGAAGTCCAGCCCGGTCTTGGTCTACTCAAAAAGCTCTCGTTCGGTAAGAAGCGGAACTACGAGAAGGAGGAAAACAAGCGGGATGGGGAAAAATCACTGCACCCATGGTATTTCATGAAATTACCGCCACCACCGCCACCGAAGAAGAAGGAAGGCGCCACAGCCGAACCCGAATCCTCATGAACGGGTCAAGGCAGAAGGCTTACTATTGAGTTACTTCTTTTCATACCAAATCCATTTCATTTATGAATGAAGAAGATTCCATGATCATCGCACGGTGCAAACGATGGATCTCCACGCCTTCATGCAGAAATTTCACCCGCAAGTGACCATGATCGCCGATGACATGTACGTGCTCGATGAAGACTCGGAGGATCTTGGCATCACCAAGGACAAGCTGATGGAAAATGCGGGGGCTGCTGTTGCTAATGATATTGCCAAGCATTTCGGGCCAATCGGTCAAAAAAGCGTCCGCGTGTTCTGCGGCTTGGGAAATAACGGCGGCGATGGCCTCGTCGTGGCCAGGCATCTTGCCCGGGAAGCAAGGTCGGTCACGATATACTTGCTGGGGGATCCGGGACAGATCACAACCCCCGAAGCCGCCAGCAACTGGTCCATCGTGGCGCGCCAGCCCTATTCCATCCAAACGCAAGTTATCAAGGATTCATCCCAGCTATCGTCTATCAAGGATATCGACAAGGACACGATCATCGTCGATGCGCTGCTCGGCGCCGGGATAAAGGGCGACGTGCGTGAACCCGTCGCGTCGTGCATCCGGATGATCAACACGGCGAGTGAAACACGCGGGTGCCCGGTCATCGCGGTCGATGTCCCTTCTGGTTGCAACATGGACGATGGCACGGTGGCTAATGTGCATATCAAGGCTACCCGAACAGTCACATTCCACCTTCCAAAGCAGGGCTTGGTGAACAAGCCAGATATCACAGGCCCCGTGGATGTGTTCCCCATCGGCATCCCGCCCGAAGCGGACTGGCTCGTGGGAAAAGGCGACGTGAAACTGGCCTTCAAGAAGCGCAGGGACGCCAGGTCGGTCAAGGGCATGAATGGCAAGGTGCTCGTCATCGGGGGGAGCAAGCAATACTCGGGCGCGCCCATCTTGTCTGCCCTCGCCGCGTCCCGCAGTGGTGTGGATCTCGTGAACCTGTGCATCCCCGAAATCCATTCGATCGTCGCCCGATCCGCGTCACCGGACTTGATAGTGACGCCATTGGAAGGCCAAAACATCACCGAAAAAAACCGCCAGGAGCTTGAATCCCGCGTCCAGTGGGCTGACACGGTCTTGATCGGTCCCGGTATGGGACGGGAGCCAGAAACCGCGAGAGCCATCGTTGCAGCGTGCGATTTTGCCGTGAAATCGGGAAAGAAGCTCGTGATTGATGCTGATGGCTTGAAAGCAATCTCGTCGAGCTTGGCAACCATCGATTCCCCCAACGTCATCATAACGCCGCACGCGGGCGAGTTTTCGATCGTGTCGGGAACAAGCACCGACATGTTGAAAACCTTGGATAACAGGCTCGACGCGGCATACGATTTTACCCGGAAAACGAGGTGCCAGCTCATCATGAAAGGTCCCGAGGACATCGTGATGAACCGCGATCGGTGCAAGATCAACCTCGTCCACACGCCTGCCATGACCGTGGGTGGTACAGGGGACGTGCTCGCGGGCCTTGCCGCAGCTCTCGCATCGCTCTACGGAATATCTACCGATCGCATGTTCACGGTTGCGTGTGCCGCGATCCACGTTAATGGCTTGATCGGGAACCTTGTTGAACGACAAAAAGGCGGCCCATTCATCACGGCGAGCATGATGATCGACAACATCGGCACGATTCTTTCGAAATTCGCTAAATAACGCCACGTGAAAAGCACCGCCGGGCACGGCGGCTGGCGATGCGCATCATTCTGTGTTTTTGTCGGGACGCGGTTCCAAACCTTAAAAATGCTGGAAAACCTTTTTTAATCTCGGGAAATGGTTAAGTCACCACCACTCCGTTAACTCGAACACATCACGTTATGCACGCGTGGATGACCATGGACTTTGAGGAGGAATTGAAGCGAAACATTCTTGGAGATTCGATCTTCAAGCGTGACGGCGAGCAAAAATTCGACAGGACCTTCATTCCAGACAAGATTCCACATCGTGATGACGTGCTCAGGAAATTGGCGTCCGATTTCAAGATCGTATTCAAGGAAGACAAAGCAGTGAACATAGCCTTGAAAGGAGAGGGCGGATTTGGCAAGACTGCCATCGCCCGGTTCACGCAAAACAAGCTCGGAAAGGTAGCTGCCGAGCTCGGCATCAATTTAGACGCCCGTTACTACACGTGCTTCCAGTATCGCACGCTCGGCACCATGTTGCGGGATTATTTACCGACCAATTACTTCATTTCGGGCAAGGGGTTCAGCATCTCCGAGCTCATCGCGTTCCTCGTCCAGAATCTCCAGCGAGAGAATAAGAAATTGCTCTTCATCATTGACGAGATACAAAATCTCAAGCCGGATGATTTGATGCGCATTATCTCGATCAACGAGGAATTCAAGCTGCCTGGTGACCCGAAAGAATATTTCTCAACGATATTGATCGCCCGTACCGGCGACTGGGAAGCTATGTTCCGCGAGGAACCTCGCATCGCCCACCGGTTGAACAGCACGATCACGTTACCTAAATACACGTTCGACCAGCTAGTCGACATCTTCACCTACCGGCGCGACCTTGCCTTGAAGGAGGGCATTCTTTCGGACGATAACGTGGAACTGATAACCCAGATGAGCGAGCTTTCCGGCAACGTGTATTATGGCATCGAGCTCATGCACCACGCGGGAAAAATGGCCGAGGGGCAGCACGAACCAGAGATTTTGCCTGAGATGATACGTGCCGCGGCGAAATATGTTTCCACGGAATTTCGCGATCCTGTCCTCAATGACCTCAAAAAGCACGAATTGCTTGCGCTGCTGGCGATTTCCAGGGTACTGGAAAACAAGAGCAAAAAAAACGTGAATTATGCTACCACGGAAGAATCATTCGATGAATACAAGCTTGTTTGTGAGGAAATGAATCAAGATTGCA
>JAUQYW010000139.1 GCA_030587525.1 Candidatus Sigynarchaeota archaeon
CGCGATCAGCATTTTTTTGCTCACGGTCGTTGGCATGCTCGGCGACAGCGTTTCTTACTCATACGTGGATTACGCGAGCCAGTCAGCGGGCAAGATCGATTTCCATATCACGGGTGGTGATATTTACACCAATGATGTTGAAAACCAGATCCGCAGCGATGCTCATTTGAATGACGTGCTCGGCGATTTCTTGCCCCGGTCTGTATCCGGTTGGGATTCGCGTAACGAATGGAGAGCAGTCAATCCCGTTAATAACAGGTCTCACCCCGAAATGTATCATGTTGGCGTGGATATTATCCGGGAAAACCAGGCATATCAAGGGAAGTTTCTCCTCCAGAACGGCTCGGAATTCTCGGGGATGTTGAACTCCACCGAGTGCTTGATCAACGACCATGTCGCAAGCGCTATAAATATCGTCGCTGGACAAACCGTCACGTTCAATCGGTCCTATTTCGAGGACGACGCCCATAGAATCCTAAGCTGGATGTCCTTGGATAATTACACGGTGAAAGCGGTCGTCAATTTCAATTTCAAATTCCCGGAATGGATTGAAAATGCCTTCATCATCAATATTTCAGATTGGAACAATTATTGGGGGCAAAGCCAAGAAACTTGCCACGAGCTCGTGATCAATGTCAAGGTCCCGCAAGATTTTTACAACACCAAGGATATTCCCGGCACTATCTCGAGGCTTCGGGACGTAGCAGAGTCAATCCAGAACCGGATCGGGTTTTACAACACGTTCGGCGGGCAATATCACATGTATTACGTGGGCATGCCGCGGGTCGGCGTGCTGGAAATTGCATCGTATGTGAACATCGGTATGTCCATCATCTTGCTGTTCGTGTCGATCCTTGGCATGGTCATTTCTGGCGTGCTGATCAACGGCATTCTCACGACATCCATCGAGGAGAAGATCCGTGAATTCGGCATCTTCCGCGTGCTCGGGGCCCACCACCAGTTGCCCTTGAAACTCACGATCACGCAGGCCTTGGTTCTCTCGACGGTCGGCACCTCGATCGGCATTCTTGGGGGCTATCTCGTTGTAAGATTCGTCATCATCCGCCTAATCGCTAATCTCTTGGACTTTTCGGGAGGCAACGTCACGGCAGTTCTCAGTTGGGAAACACTCGGCATATCCATTGGTGTTGGCATCGGTATGTCTATGCTGGTCGGTATTTTGCCAGCATTGAAAGTCAGTCGCATGAGCATCCTCGGGGCAATCAATCCGTATCGCCAGGAGAGCGTTGGCACGAAGATGGTGAAGGAAGGCAATCTCAACGTGAAATATATCATGATCGGCGCGATTACATCCGGCATCGCAGCGTTCGTGCTATTCATCGTCCCGCAGATTATCATGACGCTCGATATCGGCTTGATCGTTGCAGTCCTCGTGATCTTGCTCACGACGTTCTTGCTCGGCGCGACCCTCGTTGGCCTCGGGCTCTTGCCACTCGTCCAGAACGTCATCATGAAGATATTCACGGCCCTCACGCGAAAGACGAAGGATATCATCCGGATTTCCCTCTTGCGATACACGAGGCGCAACATGACCACGGTGATCATGTTCAGCATATCCTTCTCGTTCATCACGCTCGTGTCGACGATTCTGAACACGCAATCTGCCCAGAATATCGGTGAGGTTCGCAATAACATCGGTGCGGATCTCGCTATCGATTGCCGGTCACAATGGCTTGATACAAGGAATTACAACCCGGATTCGTCTGTGCTGGTTCCTGATCAGAATTTTGCTCAAGACTTGCTTAATTACGAGGGCATCTCGAAGACTTCATCGATCCTCGCAACGACGCGGGAATTGCCATATTTGCAAGGAGTCCAATATAGTTTGACCATGTCAGACCTCGTCAAATACAAATCGAACGCCGTTCATGGCCTCGCGATTGATGAAAATTATCTTGACTGCGTTTACACGCAATACATTGTTTTTTCGGAAGGCAACGTGCAAGATGCTTTTGACCGCTTACTGCACGAGAATAACACGGCCATCATCTCCACCGCTCTCGCCGTAGCCATGCAGCTGGGATTGAATGACAAGTTCTTATTCACGTTTGAATGGGGCGAGGGGGAATCCAACCTTGTTCAATTTACCATTGTCGGGGTCGTCGATAACTTGCCAGGCATTCAATCCGTTCAGAAACGACCTGACTCAGCTGCCGGGTCAGCGGTCCTCTTGAACCAGCACGATTTCAAGCAATACTTCCAGCTTCCTATAGGGAATTACTACGTGTCAACGGTATTTATGAAACTCGCGACCATCTTCCAGAATCTTGATCAATCCGTGGCCCTTGAAGCCGACCTCGATAAAGCCTTCGGCTCGCAGTATACCTTCCATACGCACAATTCCTTCCGCCAGGGCCAATTTATGCAGCAAATCTTCAGCATCATCGAGATCTTGTTCATCGTTATATTAACCTTTTCAGTCATCATCAGTTTATTCGGCTTGGCAGCCTCCGCCTATTCAACAATACTCGAACGAACGCGTGAAGTCGGTATTGTTGAGACCCTCGGGCTACGGAAGGGACAAGTTGCCACCATGTTCCTCATTGAGAGCGAGATCATCATGGTTTCCGCCGCCATCAATGGCGCGATCATCGGCACCATCCTGGTTGGCATTTTCTACTGGCAGATCGCCGCGTTCTCCACGTTTCCCGTTTTATCGGCGTTCCGCGTGCCGTTTGACATCATTATCATAGAACTCATTGTTGCTGCGATCGTGTGCGCGATCGCCATGGGCGGACTCGTGAAGCGCGTGCAGCGCATGGAATTGATGGAAATATTCCGGAAAACATTGTAGGAGGCACCTATATGAGAAAAATGCATATTGCAGCGATTATTTTCGCGTTGATGTGTTTACTTTCGCCAGTGGCTATGATATTCGGACCGGCCGTGAAGGTGCACGAGGATCAATTCTCCACGACACCTTCACCGCGTGCATCCGTCATCTCAAGCTCCGACATGTACTCGGAACAGATGCAATTCTACTTGGCAGGCGAAAACTGCCTCATCCGGCAATCCGCTATCACGAGTGATCCATACATCTTGTCGCAAATCCCGCTCGATGATATCGCCTTTAAAAATGCCTCCTTGCTCATCTTCACGTCGA
>JAUQYW010000149.1 GCA_030587525.1 Candidatus Sigynarchaeota archaeon
GCCGAACTCGATCTCGCTCAAGCCACGCTCGTCCATCTGCGATGCCAAGACGTTCATCGCCGATATAAAGCCAGCGATCAAGTCGCAGTTGATCTTTTCATCGGTATCAGAACCTTTGTGGAAGAGCACAATGCCATCGGTCTTCATGATCCAGACGTGTTCCATGTGTATCAGCTCGTGTTTTGGTTGCTTCTGATCGATAAGATGGATATCTGGATATTGAAGAATGGGGAGGCTGATTCTTGTCAGGACAAAATTCAGCGGAACAAAAAAAAAGCAAAATTTTTGGAAGGCATATAATCGTTCATCATCGAAAATGAAATCGTAAAGGACCGCATCACCGTGATCTTGTGCAAGGAACCGCTCGGTTTCTAACCTCGAAGCTTTTGGGTGGCCATCATAGCAAATTCTCGAATTTTGTGACCTCGTACTCGTGCTGCAATTTCAGCACTTGAAACACCTTGGCCTTCTCGATTTCTTCCAAGAATGATGAGCGCTTCATGTCGATGTCGAGTCCGACGAGCCAGATTTCTGAGCACGTCACGGAATGGCGCGCCGTTCAACCCCTTTTTCTATAACTTTTTTCTCCGATTGCGAGTGTGATGATAGATCGATGTTGCGCTAATAAAGCAACGGCATAATCAATATGGTTCAAGGAAACAAGAAGAAAGAAAGGAAAGACTTTTACATTCCACATCCCGTTTCTCGCGCTCAAGAATGGCGTCGAATCAGCGACCTTATGTGGATGGATGACTACGTTTTGACATCCGTCGCGGTACGATAATCTTGACGTAGATGAACACTGCGACGATCACACCCGCTGTACATCCGACTACTAAAAGAATCGGCAACAAAAGGGAATTCTTATTCACCACCACCGTCGCGCTGGCCACGTTGCCGACAAGGTCCCGGGCGTAAGCCGTGATTGTGACGGTTCCGACAGCCGCGGCCTCCCAAAGGGTCGGGTCAATGGTCCCGCTGCACGCCACAGACATGTTCACCGAACCTGCACCGCTGGTTTTCACGGCCGCCAACGAAGCGTTCGTGGCGCCACCGTCCAAGCTGCACCAGACGCCCCCCACGCCATAGTTGTCCCGGACCGTAACGGAATAGGTTGGGGTACCATAAAATGCTTGGCTGGAACCCGGCGCGTTGATGGTCACAAATGGTGTCGCCTCGTCAACAACCAATGCCGCGTGGAGTATCTCTGTATCGGAACCCCATAAACTGTCGGTCTCATCATTCCAGACGACATGAGCGATGCCTTCAGGCCCCAACGCGATGGCGGGGTTTAAGCTGTCACCATCATTCCAATACACGCTACTCCACCCGTCGGACACGCATGTCGCGTTTGACCACCCGCCCGCAGCGGTCCACTTTGCATGGAAGATTTCTATGTCATTGCCCCACGGACCATCCGTGTCGTCCTGCCAAACCGCGAGGACGCCACCGTCGGGTTCCACCGCGATGGCGGGGTTCAAGCTGTTACCACCATTCCAATACACGCCACCCCACCCGTCGGAGACTAACGAGGCGTTCGACCACCCGCCCACGGCGGTCCACTTTGCATGGAATATTTCTATGTCATTGCCCCACGGACCATTCGTGTCGTCGTACCAAACCGAATGGATGCTACCGTCGAGCCCCACCGCAATGGCAGGGTCAAAGCTGTTATGTTTATTCCAATACACGCCGCCCCACCCGTCGGACACGCACGTCGCGTTTGACCACCCGCCCACGGCAGTCCACATCGCGTGGAGAATTTCAGGGTCACTGCCCCACGGTTGGAACAACGTGTTGTCCTGCCAAACCAAATGGACGGTGCCGTCCACACCCACTGCGATGGCGGGTCGTTCACTCGCCCCGTTATTCCAATAGACGCCACCACCCCCGTCGGACAAGCACGTGACGAGCGACCACCCGCTCGCGGCGGTCCACTTCGCGTATAGGATCTCAGTATCACTGCCCCACAGGCCGTCCGTGTCGTCCCACCAAGCCAGATGAATGGTGCCATCAGATCCTACCGCAATCGTGGGACATATGCTAAAACCATTATTCCAATACCCACCATTCCACGTGTCGGATACTAACGAGGCGTTCGACCACCCGCTCGCGGCGGTCCACTTCGCGTATAGGATCTCAGAATCACTGCCCCACGGGCCAACTGTTGAGTCGCTCCAGGCAATATGGACGGTGCCGTCCGGCCCCAACGCGATGGCGGGGTTCAAGCTGGTACCACTATTCCAATACACGCCACCCCACCCGTCGGACACGCACGACGCATTCGACCACCCGCCCACAGCGGTCCACTTTGCATAGAAGATTTCTACGTCGTTGCCCCACGGACCATCCGTGTCGTCTTGCCAAACCGCGTGAACGCTTCCGTCGGTTCCTGTTGCGATAGTAGGGCACACGCTGTCATTATTATTCCAATACGCGCCATTCCATCCGTCGGACACGCATGTGGCGTTCGGCCATGGTGGCATTGCCGTCCTCGGGCTTGCTTTGCCATTTATAGGGGTTTGACGTTGCTCGCCAAGGTCGCGGCCCCCGCTTGCAACCAGGATGCAAACGACCAACGCGGTCGCCCACAAAAAAGCCTTCGAGGCACTTTTTACACCCTTGTAAATCATCATCTTTTTTTCATCCCAATTTTGCATTTTTATCAAAAATCGAGAATCTTTTTAATAAAAGGACCTATTTCTGATTACTAAGATTAGATTAAAACATATAAGTCCGTCGATCTGACTTTTTTCGTAAGGGCACGCCTGGTTGGCTGGTCGCGGGGCACCTATCGTTTTTATCAGAATCCTCCTCTCTTAATGGGAACGGTTACACCTCCTTAATTTTTTGCTTTAACATCTCCGTGAACCCATGAGACCAGATCGATGCAAGAAATCCCACGGCAGTCGTGAGTCCAAGGATCTTCTGCTCCCACGGAATCCGGATCCACGGGCGTGTGGAATCCCACAATGCCACGGGGATACCGTTTGCTAGTAGCCAAGCCACGATTTCCTTCTTTCGCACGACCTGCCAGTGATTTATAGATTTATTGCCTTCTTCTCTGGAATTCTCATCAATTCGCAATCAAGCTTTGTATATTTTTTAACAAAGCCCTGCTGTGCCCATTTGATTTTATTGAGCATGGTCAGTTTGAGATTGTGAGTTGCTGGATGCTCCTCGTAGGATTCAATATAAATAATCATCTCCTTGTCGGTTATCTCACTAATCGGCTTTCGTATCACGTTAAAGAAGGCGTGCAAAGTATCTAGCATCGTCTTAACAGAAGTCTCTGACATTTTTTTCTTTGCTACTTTCTTTCTTTCCTGGTTTTCTATCAAAAAGATTAGATCTTCATTCTCTTGACAGAAAAATTTTGTTGGCTTTTTGGTTTGCATCATTATCACCTGCAATGATCAAAAATGAAGGGAAGAATTAGTATATTTTGCTTGAGAAAAAATCAATAAAATTAAAAATAAAGGTTAGATCATGCCTGTTTGCGAACTGGTGCCTTGGTTATGAGGGAAATGGCCATCGAGCCCAAGGACATGCATCCAAAGATGATGAAATATCCCGTGTATTGGTTGTTCATTAGAGAAATCAATGGTCCCGCGAGCAATGCTCCGAGAATACCCGCTACACCATATGCGGAGAACACCACGCCGTAGTTCAAGCCCATGTTCTTCGGTCCATAATATTGCCGCGTGGTAGCAGGGAAGAGCGACAAGTTCCCGCCGAAGCAGAAATACACGAGGTTTCCAAATATAGCCCAAGTGATGATGGTCGGTATCGCAAAGAACATCATGGCTGCAGCCTGGACGGTGAACATGATTCCCATAGTTTTCACGCGCCCGATCTTGTCCGATAATTTTCCCCAGAAGATGCGTCCGATGGCATTGCACGCACCCGCAATGGCAAGGATATAAATTGCTATGCTACTAATTAATGGACCTAACGTAGGGCTGACATCCAATCCGTAAACCCCGTAATCCTTGAAGTTCCCGATGACCATCAAGCCGCAGATCGCCGACATGATGTACATGAACCACAAGAAGTAGAAGGTCTTGGTCTTTACCATTTCCTGCGTAGTCCAGTTCTCGATAACCGGCGCGGTGCCTGCCTTTGGCGCTGGAGGTTCCCAACCGGCCGGCTTGAATCCCGCGGGCGGATTGCGCAAGATGAATGCTCCGGTGAGAGCCATTCCACCCATGATGATTCCAGAAACGATTAATCCTGTCGACAAGTTAATACCGGCAATTATGTAGTAATACAAGAAATTGAACAGTATTGACCCCGCGCCAAATCCTGCTACTGCGAGCCCGTTAATGAGCCCGATCTTGTCCGGGAACCATTTTGTCGCGCACGCGATTGGACAAACGTAAGCTAGACCGATTCCACCGCCGCCTATCATCCCAAATGTGGCGACCATTCCAAATACGTTCCCATCCGCGGGGGGGAACATAGCAACGACGCCGGCAAGCAATATTCCTGCCAACAAGACGATACTTCCGGTAATTGCTACAATTTTCGGCCCTTTCTTATCTTGCCACCGTCCCGCTGGAACCATTAAGATCGCAAAGAACAAAAGACCAAATGCGAAAGGTAACAATCCCATCGTTTTCCTTGTTGATGAGTCATATATCGTCTTCGTCGGATCGATGAAATTTTGCATTGGTGTCAAGAGGAACCCGTAGGAATAGATGGCACCCAATGCAAATTGCACGAGCATCGCCGCGACGACGATTATCCAGCGATTCATTACCTTCGCTGGTTGTTCTGTTTGTTTTTGTTCGCTCATAACTTCTCACGTCAACGTGATTGTACACCATTTGACTCGTGGAAAAATAAACTTGAGTACAAATCCGTGTGGTGTAGTTGTGCTGGTAATAAAAATTTTGTAACTCGATCACGCGGGGTGTGCAAGATGGACGAGTCTGAATGCATTCACCGAGAAAATGCGAATTTTATGACGGAGCAAAGAAGAGAATTTTGTAAATTTGCCAGGATGACATTGGCCTTTACGATCCCGGACGAGCCAATTTCTTGAATTGCTTGAGCTTATACTCGGTATACTTGCGAACAATAGGCGAGAGATCTTCTTTCTTCAGTGCATTTAGGAGCAAGATCGCGTCGTGATAATTGCCCTTGCGGCGCAGCTCGTCCATGCGCAGAAAACGCTTGGCAACGTCCGGATGTTGCTGGAAATATTCGTTAACTTCCTTTTCCATGTCCTTGTGCTTTATCCGTTTTGGCATGCCCTTGTTTTGAAACCTCTGGATCAAGTAATAACGCAAGGTCTGTCCCGCGAACAAGGAGCCCATGACCACGGCGACCCGCAGCCACGGATCCGGGGGCACGACGGCGAGAATGAGCAGCGCTGCCCCGATGGATAGCGCAGTCGTCTCGATAGTATAGAGCTTCCTCTTATCCACGAGTTAAGAAAGGATCGAAAATAAAAAAAGGAATTGTTATTGCAGCGTGGCGCCGCAGCCTGGGCAAAACTTGTCGTTCGCCGACACGGGCGCGTGGCATTCTGAACACTCGAATTCTCCGGCCGGCTGCGCCGGAGGTGGTGTCGCGACTTGTTTTTGCTCTTCCGGCGTCAACTCGAGTTTCTGGATGCCAAGCCGCTTCATGGCAGCTTTCAAGTCCTCCTCCGTCATGTCCTCGGCCTTTTTACCTGTGTTGGCCTCTATTTTTTGCACGTCCGGCGCTGCGAGCTTGATGGCTGCTGCGATGCCAGCTCCCGCGGCAAGAACGATGCCGGTTCTCACTGCAACGCGCCGAAATATGCGCCTGGCAGTTCGTCTCGCGACACGGCGCGCAATGCGCCTGGCGGCAACGCCGCCTCCAATAGCCGCACCGATCGCGGCTCGCCTGATAGCTCTCCTGAGTGGTGGCATGGTCTAATCACGATTCTTGCTGGTTGATCCATTCATCATTCCTTGTGATTCTCGGTGATCTGGACGCCTTGACCCTTGCTCAGCTCGACGCTCGTGTCCTTCTCGTACATGTTTTCAATGAGCTCCTGGTAATGCTCGTAGATTTTCTTCCGCTTGAACTTGAGGGACGGGGTGATGTCGCCGGTTTCTTCCGTGAGCTCGTGGGGCAAGACCACGTACTTCTTGATGGCCGCGAAGGGATCGACCTGCGCATTAATCTTGTCGATGTCTTGCTGGAACAGCGCCCGGATCTCGGGCAAGTCGATGAATTTCTGGATTTCCTCGGGTTTCGCGGTCTTGAAATCGGGCATCTTGCTAGCAAGGGCGGGCATCTCCCGCGACACGTGACTCTTGAGCATGCCGAAATTAGGCGTTATGACGGCCGAGATGAACTTCCACCCGTCGCCCTGGAGCACGAGTTGCTGGACAAATTTGGCGGTCGCGACAAGTTCTTCAACGCTGATAGGCGGAACCTTTTTGCCCGTGCTCATGACGAAGATTTCCTTCTTGCGACCGATGATGCGCAAGTTGCCCTTCTCGTCGAATTTGCCGAGATCGCCCGTGTGGAACCAGCCATCCACGTCGATGGCTTCCTTGGTTTGCTCGGGCTTTTTCCAATAACCCTTGAACACTTGCGGGCCGCGGACAAGGATCTCGCCATCGGGGCCGAGTTTTTCCTCGGTGCCTGGCAAGGCCGGACCGACGGTCCCGTAGATGACGTCGATGGGATTGCCCACGTTGGTAACCGGCGATGTTTCCGTGAGCCCGTATCCTTCGAGGATGGTCAAACCAACGGCGCCGTAGAATCTTGCCAGTTCTATCGGGAGTGATGCACCGCCACTCAAGAAACAAAGCAGCTGGCCGCCTGTTTTTTCAAGAATCTTGTTAAACACGAGTTTGCGCGCGATTTTTAGGTTGAACGGGACCTTATCTTTTACATTTTCTGATGGTAGCGGGCCTTTCGCGAGCTCGCTGCTTTGTGCACGGAACTTACGGTCATACTGTTTACCAACCTCGACCGCCCAGTTGAAGATCTTCTTCTTGGTGGGGGAATATTCGTTGATGGTTTGCATGGCAAACGCGTAGATCTTCTCGAACACGCGTGGCACGCCGGTGAGATAATGTGGGTTGATTT
The DNA here is from genome assembly GCA_030587525.1 of Candidatus Sigynarchaeota archaeon. GTDB lineage: Archaea > Asgardarchaeota > Lokiarchaeia > Sigyniarchaeales > Sigyniarchaeaceae > Sigyniarchaeum > Sigyniarchaeum tengchongense. The sequence goes on from JAUQYW010000149.1 coordinate 7,078, forward strand.
CTTGCAGATCACGCGAGAGGTTGTCGATGTCCGACGCGAACGCCGTGCACATGCCGACCATGATCGGGTAGAAATGTCCCGACATGCGTTCGAAAATGTGGCTCAAAGGTAGAAACGACAAGTTCGTCATGCCCGTGAGATCCAAGCCCAAGAACCACCTGCACACGATGCAGTTCGACGCGATGTTCCAATGCGAGAGCATCGCGCCTTTCGGCATGCCTGTTGTCCCGCTCGTGTAAACGATGGTGGCAAGCGAATCCGGGTCGATCTTTTTCTCGAAACCATGAATCTCGTCTCGCAAACCAGGCTTTTCCGCGAGGAGCTTCTTACCTTTCGCCACGAATTCATCGAGCGTCGTGAACCAGTCAGGTAACTTGAACTTGGGGTCCACCTTGCGAGGGTCCTCGATCGCGATGGCAAGCCGAAGGGTGGGCACCTTGCTCTTGAGATCGATCAAGGTCTCCACATGCTCCTTTAGCTCAACGAATGCGATGGTCGTGCCCGAGTCGTTGAGCTGGTATTCGACCACTCCAGCCGCGAGTGAAGGATACGCGCATACAAGCACGGCGTTGATACCGATGACTGCCTCGTCGATGATAGCCCATTCCTCGCGCGTGTGGGATTGCAGCGTGATCATGTTTCCGGGCTTGACACCCGTGTCGAGCAGCGCCGCGGCGATCTCGTCCACGTTGTTTGCGAATTCTTTATAGGTTTTCGTGACCCACGTGACCGTCCCTGAAGCGGGATCCACCTTCCGCGTTTTTAATGCCGGGGCATCGGGATATTTTCTTGTCGTTTCACGGAAATGGCGCGTGAGACTTACTTTCGCAGCATCGCTGAGATCCAATTTTTCACCGCGACTTTCCCGCGCTGCCTTTTCTTTCAAAATCATCTGTTTGACTTGTTCATAATACATCATGTTGGTATCTCCTACGTGGTGATTTTTGTTCGAAATTGCTCATTCGTCGCATTCTTTTCAAGTTCACGTGCATGTATCTGTTAGATAATACCTATTGAAACTTTAAAAAACAATGCCGCGATCGCGCCGGCATACCATTGCTGCGCATGATTTCTTTGCTGGAAATGGTAATGAAAAAACCGCTGGCGATCACGGGGAAGCTGCCAAGAATCAATGTTTATATTTCAAGGCATCATCAATGCATCTTGAACTTGTGGGATCCACGCGTGGATTCGCTTATTGAGAATCAGCGAAACGGGCATGACGTTTCTTTTCACTAAACACAAGACATAAATGTTCAAGTCATCATCCCTTACTCGAACATATACATTTGGTGAATCGCACATGGGGTACAACTACTACAGAAAAATAGCAGATCAAGAGCAGAACCTTGATCCGGAAACGATAAATCAAGTTATAAAATACAGTGTGCTACCGACACTGGCCTCAGGAACTTTTCTGTTTACTATCACCATGTTCTTGACCTATATGCTGCCATATGATATAGGATCATACATTCTTGGAATGATCGCTTATTTTGCACTCACGATTCTCACGTTTGCACTCGGTTCCGCTGGAAAAAACAACGCGGCGCTGGTTTGCTTTTATGGGATGTGCGTTGCGACTGGGCTTTTCCAGCGGATCGTGTTAGCTTGGGCGGTGGATTACCTTGGAAGCGTGGTCGAAATGCAGCAGCTATTCACGATTGCTGTCCTTGCCGCGACGGCAGTGCTTGTGGCTATAACCATACTCGTGCGCGCTTCCCCCAAGATGTTCAGCGCCGGGTCGGGATTTATGCGCTGGGGGTTGTGGATCGCCATCTTTGGCATGGTCGGCCTCTCGATCTGGACGTTTGCGGGGCTATTCCTCGGCAATTTCGACCTGTACTTGCTCGTGGCGTCGTTAATCGGCGTGTTCATTGCCGGCATCTACACGATATACGATATAGGAACGCTGAGGAGAAACGTCGCCAGCGGGCGGTGGGTCTACGGAACTGCGCGAATTGCCTTGAATTACTTCATTTTAATCCTGAGAATCTTCATGCTGCTCGTTCTTGGTCGTAAGCGGCATTAAAAAGAAATATTATATTTTTTCCTTAAAGCAACTTGTAGAATATTTCCCGGGTTCTTGACAAGATGCTGTCGATTTTTTTCCCTTTTTTGCTCTTCTTTCGGACACGAATGGTACCATCCGGCCCTACGGTTGCGTAAATCAAGGGTTCCCCGCGCTTCGTGCACAGCACGGCAGACCGGCTCGCTGCCTCGGCACCGAGGACGAACTCCACGATCCCTCCCATGAAGTTGATTTCTGCCACGGGGGTTAGCTCTGACGAGAGTTTCTTGTAAGAAGGCTGCTGGACGGTTTCATCGTTGTCCACGTCGATCGGAGCCTGGATGTATGAGCGTTGTTCCCGCTTGTACCTTTTTTCTGCGGGCTTGTCAACTGGAATAACGACCACATTTTCTCCGAAGGTATATATCTCGTACAAGACCCGCCGCTTGTCAAAAAACGAGAAAACCTCGACCACGGGCCGCGCAAGGCCCTCGTCCCTGAATCCTTTCGGGATTTTCACGACCATACGAACGCCGAGCACGTCTTTAATCTCCCCGTCGTTGATGAACACGACCGTGTCGATCACTTGAGGTAGAATGCCGAGGTCGATGCGGCTAATGAAACGTTGGATCGCATCGATCGGCGTCGACGCGTGCACGACACCGACCATGCCAACGCCGGCCTGGCGCAAATCTACGAAGATCTCGAACTCCTTGGTTCTCCGCACCTCGTCAAAAATGGTGTAATCCGGGCGCACGAGCAGCAAGAGGTCCGCATTTTTTTCCATCTCGCCCTCGACCGCGCCATATTGTGAAATGCCCGGGCTTACCTGCAAATCCCTGACGCTTTCCAGCGTCTTGACGATTTTTTGGTGAGCCGCGTAGAAATTGGCGATGGCAGAGGCAAATGTTGACTTTCCCGCTCCTGGTGGGCCTGCAACGAGGATTCCCTCCGCTTCGGTCATGAACCGTTCAACGAGTTCCTTGGGTAAGTTGTAATGCTGCAGGTCGAACTTGACCAGGGGTCTCGTGACCGTGATCTCGTAGTGCATGGACACCGGCGGGTGCGCGATGGCGATCCGGTACTTCCCGAACGACACCACCTTCGCGCCCTCGTAGTTGATTTCCAAAAATCCGCGGGCGTTGCCCTTCAAGGTGGTGAGGTTGATGATCTCGTTCACGAGCCGGGCAAGATCTGCCTTGCTGGATGGCTCGGTGCCGATGTCGACCAGTTGCCATGCGCCGGGCCGGCCTTTCTTTCCACGAGGCACCATCCCCTCGACCAGGTGGACGGACATGGTCTGATCATCGAAAAACGTGCCAAAGAGCGCCTCGACCGGTGCTTCCAGGTGCAGCTCTAGCAGCTGGACGTGAATACCTTCGATCTTGCACATGGTTTCCTGGACGGGATTGCAGGTGAGCAAGAGCGCGTCATTTTCCATCGCGATCTTCCGGCACGATTCGTCGATGGATATCTCTTTGCCGCGGGCCTCGATTTCCATAACGTTCATCTTGAAATCGCCCTTAGCCACGCGTTCCGTCATCGTTGCGAGGTGCTGCAGTGCAAGGATGCCGGATGGTTCCTCCTTGCCCGCGGCATACTCGACATGTGCCATTAACCCGGCATCGATCAGCACGGTCACGTTCCTCGCGTCCGGAATGGTCTTGTCGAGGAAATCCAGCACCTTGAAATTGACGATCGACGAAAGGTCTGGCACCAGGTAGGTTATCTCGCGCATATTCATGAGGTTCTCACGTCATTTATGCCTTCCGGTGCTTTAAAACGCGCGTGGAGTCCAAAATGCGCGGAGAAATACACCATCACACGATTCGCTTGAATTCCTTGTCGAGGGACGTCGATGTCTTGATGAGAAACGTCGGGCGCCCGTGGCAGCAGTGAAACGGGTCTTCAGCTTTATCAAGATCGGCAAGAAGCCTCCATACCTGCTTTTTATCGAGAGGATCCCCGGCGCGGATGGCAGCATGGCAAGCCATGAGCTTGAGAATGTCATCTCCTATGCTGATCTTGTCCATGGAGAGCACTGCAGCGAGAAAATCCTCGATGACCTGGAAGTCCACGTTCACGTGAAAAATGAATGGAAAGCGAGTCACCATGAACGTCGGTACGCTTTCAGCTTGGTCCCGGACGATCTCGAACCCGAGCTGTTTCAACGGTCCCAGGTTGTGCTCCAGCAGCGAGACGAGCGCCGGGGGCAATGATAGTTTCTTGGGGATGAGCATATCTTGCGAGGTGATGCCGGTTGACTTGAATTTCTTCGTGATCTTCTCGTATTCCACCCGCTCGGAGGCAGCATGCTGGTCAACGATGACCAGGTCACCATCCGCCGACGCGAATAGCAAGTACGTGTTTTCGAGCTGAACGCCCTTGGAAAGCATCTTCAACGGGGGCAGCACCTTGAACGTGCCAGAATCGACGTTTTCCAGGCTTGCATCCCCGCCCGAAACGTCTAGAGGCTTCCACCCTGATAATTTCGCTGCCGGCACCGGGATGGCACCCAGGGGTGGACCCTGGCATTGCCCGGGCATTTCAGCGCCGAGTTCTTGTTTAAAATCGTCTTCCGCTTCCAGGATGTTCTCGGGCACCTTGTCGGTGGCTTCCTCGATGATCTCGTCGAAGCTCTTGGTCCGCCTCGGCATATAACGCGGCCGGCCCGGGCTTGCTTGGCTCGCTCCAACGGAATCCTGGCGCGAATAGGCGACAGTCTTGCCACCTGAGGTAGATTGACTTGCGCCACCTGCGTGATCATCCAAGGATGTCGAGGTTGATGGTACTCGGTATTTTTGAACCTTCTCGTCGAGCTTGGCCCGCACCCACGCCTCGATCTTTGCAAGCATTTCATCCTCGTTGCTGAACTTGATTTCCTTTTTCGTGGGATGGATATTTACATCGATCAATGATGGTGTTATATCGAGAAAGAGCACGTAAAACGGGTACCGGCCTTTCATGAGCCGGGTCTCGTACGCGTTCTCGATGGCTTTTGCAACGTCGGCTGAATACACATAACGGTTATTCACGAAGAGGGAAGATTGCATCCGGGAACTACGCGTGATGTCGGGCGTCGCGATGAAGCCATGCAGCGAGAAATCGGGAGCTTTCTCGCTGATTTCCAGCATGTTCGACGCGTGTTCGCTGCCGTAGATCGAGACGATCTTGTTCAAGAGCAATCCCTTGCTCGGTGGCGCGTCCAAAACCAGCCGCCCGTCGTGGAACAGCTTGATATCGATGTCGTGGCATGCGAGGGCGTACCGCGTGACGATGTCGGAGATGTGGGAGAACTCGACGGCGTCATTTTTCAAGAACTTTCGTCGCACGGGCACGTTGAAGAACAAGTTTTTCACGACCATGGTGGTTCCCACCGGGCACGCGACGTCCGTGTCCTCGAGAATCTTGTCGTCCTCCATAACCACCATTTTTCCGACATCGTGAGCTTTCGTCCGGGTCGTGATCTCGACATGGGCAACGGCCTTGATGCTTGCCAGGGCCTCCCCGCGAAAGCCGAGGGTTGCAAGGTTGTAGATATCATTAAACTCGTGAATCTTTGACGTGGTGTGGCGCTCGAACGCGAAGATGGCCTCATCCGGTTCTATTCCCGACCCGTTATCGATGACCTTGATCGACTTCGTGCCAGCTGCCTCGACGTGGATCTGGATGCGATCCGCCCCCGCGTCGATCGAGTTTTCCAGCAGTTCCTTCACGACGCTTGCTGGCCTGTCAATGACCTCCCCCGCCGCGATCTTTTCATAATCCTTGATCTTTTGGATCTTGCCCATATGAGCAATCACGTCACGATGCGTTTCATGTTCTCTACCGGGACAAGCGGACTGGCCAAGGTCTTGAAAAATGCCTCTAATTCGGGCGGAAGGAGCTCGAACACCCGGCCTATTTTCTTTGCAAGGATGAACGGGAGTACCTGGTCGATCAGAAACAGCTTGATATCCTGGTCGATCTCGGTCGAATCCTCGACCTCTATGACCGTAAACCCGCGATCTTCGAATATTTTTCGATCCTTGTCAACGCGCATGCACATGTGGAGCCGTTCTTGCGTTCTTTCGATTTCTTTCTTGATTTTTTCCTTCCTCTTATCGTCCACTTTCCGGATGTTGAATGTCATTTCCTTGATCTTGTTTTGCAAGGCAACCGTGTCCACGGTTACTTGCACAAGAATCTTCAAGGTACCTTCGCTCGAAATCGCGCCATCCACCATGGTATTCAAGCTCGAGAGGAAATCGGGAATGGTCTTGTCCTTGATGGCCGTCGTGAGTTCCGGGCCATGCAAGAGGATCATCTTCTTGTGTTCGTCGATGAGCCACGGCTTGATCTTCGTGATGTCGGCGATGAATGGCGTCACGGCCACGGCCGGACCGTTCCATGCCAATTGGAAGGATTCCACGCCCTTTGAAGCAAGTGGTTCCAGGAAACAACGGATCAGCAATTTCAAGCTTGATTCCCTGGTCTTATCACCGACCACGAGAGGCGGGTACAAGTAAAGCTTCTTGATCCCGGTGGTCTCGCTGCAATACCGTGCAAGGTCGAGGAAAAACACCGGGATAGCATCGAATTCCCACCGTTTCTCTGCACGGATAGTTGCTTGCACTTTTTTTGCTTGATCTATGTACTTGGAGGCCAACCTTCCGCTTTCTGGATTGTCGTCATCTACAAAGGAGCAGTGATAATACACGATTTCTGGGAAGCGGTCCTGGACGTCAGGATCGATGTTGCGGTAGTCTCGTTCCTTGTAGACTTGCGGGAGAAAATCGTCCAAGTTCAAATGGTGGAATACTTGTGCTACCATTTTTTCTATCGTTTTCTCGCCTTTGTCCAACCAGATCGATGCTCCGTGGATCATGATCGCGGTCGTTGTTGCGGAAACTTTCATCTCTTCGGACTTTTTCTTATCCTCTTCTTGCTTCAAGCCAGCGAGATATTTCAGCAAATTCATAAAAAAATCGAAGTTAAGAAAGACTTCCTCCCGCTTGTCTTGGGTTCCCTCTTCCTGCTCATCATCCTCCGTGTTTCGAGGGCGAGCACCACGGCTCTCGTTCCCCGCGGCGGTAAACACGTTTTTTGAAAAAGAAATGACCGTGCCGGTTTCTTTCGAACAAGTCATGTCGAGGCCGGCACACCGCTTGGCAAAATCCTCGGCGTCGATGTTCTGCAGAAGGGCCTTGTAAGCATCAGTAACCAGCTTTCCGTCCTTCATGATGTGCTCTGACCCTGCGTTATCTACCGATGAAAAAAGCTGGACAAGGATCCCGCCACGCCTCAAGAACTCGTTAAGCGCTTGCGTCGTCGCGGCCTCGTACGGGTCATCTTCGAGGACAATGACGTCATTTTTTGGAATGTTCGCTATGTTCTCGGGACGATCCTCCCAGATCTTGAATGCCTTGAACCCGACTTGCATGTTCACTTGCTTCCAGAGCGGGAAGAGCGTGGATATTTTCGAAACAAGAAAGCCAATTCCGGCGTAACCCTTCATGTGCATCCTCGATACTTACTTGGTGTCATTTCTTTTTATCTTGCGCGGTCATGTCCTTGAATTTCTTCAGCATCGCGAGGGCTTGAAGCGGCGTCATCGAATCGATATCCACCTTCTCGATCTCGTCCCGCATCGATTTCATCACGGGATCCTTGGAATCTTCCTTCAAGATCGGGAATAAAATGGTTTGCACGGTTTTTTGCTTCATGGCCTGGTGCTCTCCCCGGGGTCCCGGGCTGGCGATCCCCTTTTCGCCGATGAGCTTGATCCGTTCCGTCGTGAGGGGGTCCTCGTCCGACAATTTCCTCAAGATTTCCTCTGCCCTGGTGATGATGGGTGCCGGGATACCGGCAAGCTTTGCAACCTGGATGCCATAACTCTTGTCGCATGATCCCTC
>JAUQYW010000168.1 GCA_030587525.1 Candidatus Sigynarchaeota archaeon
GTTGAAGGGTGCATTGTCATGGGCACCCAAGGGGCACGTCGTCGCGCGGGAGCAATTCCAATTGCCTGTGAAGCCGGTCCCGCCCGTTTCAATCCACGCTGCAGCTATGCCTGCCGTGGACATCGACGAGCGCTCCGATCCCGCGAAAATCACCATCTCGGGGAAGAACTTCTCGATCACGTTCAGCAAGCAAAACGGACTTATGGAATCCTACGTGGTCGACGGGCGCCCCCTCATCGCGTCCCCGCCACGGCCGAATTTCTGGCGTGCGCTCACGGAAAATGACAAGGTCGGTATGTTCCCTATTAAACTCGGGTACTTTGCTCCCGATTTCCAGGACGAGTTCAAGAAGTTCAAGAGCATCGTGGCCGAGCAAGTTTCGCGCAGCGTTGTCAAGGTCGTGTCACGCGAGGATCGTGTGGATAGCGAGGACGGGGAACACATGTCTGAGTGTTCCATCACGTACACGATCCTTGGAGGTGGCGATATGCACGTGCACTTCTCGTTCACGACTGGTTCTCCTGTCCCGCGGATCGGTTTTCAGCTCGCCGTGCCGGGCACCTTGAGGACGATGACATGGCTCGGCCTGGGGCCACACGAGACCTATCTCGACCGCCGTGCCAGCGGCATCGTGGGCTTGTATTCGGGAAAGGTCGACGATCTGATTTACGATTACATCGTTCCTTCGGAGAACGGGAACCGCATGGGCACGCGATGGTTCTCGCTGCAGGATGCCTCGGGCGATGGCGTGATTTTCGCCGGTTCCCAATTGCTAGAAGTCTCCGCGTGGCCATACACTATGGATCGATTGGCCAGGGCACGGCACATCAACGAGCTGCGGCCCTTCGATGAAAACATCACCGTGAACGTTGACCTCAAGCAAATGGGCATAGGCAGCGAGACAGGATGCGGGTGCTTGGCCCCGGCTCGCTTCCAGGTTCCCGCGGGAGCGTATTCCTACGGCTTCTACATGCACCCGTATCGCAAAGTCATAGGCGAGCTCGCCAAGGTTGCCCGCCAAACATTCGTGCTAGATTAAAGTCTAACGAGATGAGATAAGATGAGCATGACAAGCAAAATGACTTCACGGGAACGCGTCATGGCTGCCTTAAACCACCGGCAACCAGATCGCGTGCCCATCGACATCGGCGGAAACCAGTCAAATATTCATATCAAGGCGTACCAGAACTTGATAAACCTTCTCGGCATCAAGGATGATCGCATGCGGTTCAGCGACGTCGTCCAGCACATCGCATATCCTTGCGAGGCATTGCTCGAGAGGTTTCACGCGGATGTCCGGTATATCCGGCCACTGAGTGCATACCGTGACGCGAACGACCCCGTCCTGCAACACGAGGGCAAGTACCAAGGCGTTTACGACCAATTCGGTGTGTTCTGGGGCATCGATGACAAAAAAAGGATGGATGAAATATTATACCTTGACCCTGTCATCAATCCACTTGCCAACGCATCTTCCATATCGGAAATTGACGCGTTCAGCTGGCCGGACGGGAAGGATCCCGCCCCGTTTAAAGGGCTTAAGGAAGTTGCACGCAATTTGCATGAAAACACCTCCTATGCGATTTCAACGGGAACCATCGGCAACGTTTTTGAATACATAACTTTCCTCGTTGGATTCGTGAGAACCTTGCGGTTGTTACGAACGAAACCAGAGCTCATCATTTCCCTTATGCAGCACTTGCTCGATTACTGGAAGGATTACACGGCCACATTTTTCAAGGAGGTCGGCAAGAACGTCGACATCATCTGCATCAACGGGGACCTCGCCGAGCAAGGCGGTCCGATATTCAATCCAGCATTTTACGAGAAAAATGTATTGCCACTGGACAAGGAACTCGTGGATCACGTCAAGCGCATCGCGAACGTGAAGATCAATTACCATTGCTGCGGATCCGTCCCGCTTTTCATCCCGCATTGGATCACCGCGGGTTTCAACGCCATCAACCCAGTACAAGTATCAGCATTCGACATGGAGCCGTGTTCATTGAAGAAACGCTTCGGGAAGAAGGTCACCTTCTGGGGCGGCTTGTGTGACACGCAGCACACGTTACCCTTCAGCACCCCAGAACAAGTGAGGGCCGAGGTGCGCTATAATATGGAATGCTTTAAACCCGGCGGTGGCTACATAGCTGCAAACATCCACAACATCACGGCCGAGGTGCCACCCAAGAACATCGTTGCGATGTTCGATGCCGCTTACGAATTTGGCACGTATTGAAAGGACTATTTCACCATGAAACCTTTGACTTCCAGAGAGCGCGTTATCGCTTCTTTAGAGCACCGGCAACCCGATCGCGTGCCCATCGATCTTGGTGGTAACCAGACCGGCATCCACGTGCGAGCATACAAGCGGGTCCTGGAATTTCTTGGCATCCACGAGGACAAGACCGTGCTCAGTCACTTCACGCAGCAGCTCGCCTGCCCTTGCGATGCACTGCTGGACCGATTCAACATCGACACGCGGTGGGTTCGGCCGCTCGCCGGTTACGTGGATCTCGATCGCCAGGAACCCCAGCACGAGCGCGGATATGTTGGCAAGTTCGACCAGTTCCACGTGTTCTGGGGCCAGGACGAGAAGAAGCCAATCGAGGGAATCTTGTATTATGATCCGATCATCCATCCCTTAGCGGATGCGACCAGCGTGCAAGACATCGAGCGATTTGCATGGCCGGATGGTACCGACAAGGCGCCGCTCAAAGGTTTGAAGGAAGTTGCACGCGGGCTGCATGAGAAGACGCAATTCGCGGTTTGCTCCACCGCCATTGGGAACACGTTCGAGACATGCACGTTCCTGTTTGGCCTCGTGCGGGCGATGAAGCTCGTGCGGATGAACCCCGGGCTCCTTATCGCTGCTATGAACCGGCTGCTCGAGTATTGGAAAGATTACAACACTACATATCTCGCGGAGATTGGGCAGTTCCTCGACGTGGCTTGCATCAATGGCGATCTCGCCGGCCAAGATGGGCCGCTCATCAACCCGGCCTTCTACGAAAAACACATCAAGCCCATCGACGCGCAGCTGGTGATGCACGTGAAAAAAATAGCACCACACCTAAAGCTCAATTATCATAGCTGCGGTTCGGTACCCGTATTCATCCCGCATTTTGCCAGCATCGGTTATACTTCCATCAATCCCGTCCAGGTTTCAGCCCGTGACATGGAACCGTGCAGCCTCAAGCAGCGGTTCGGAAAATCAATCGCGTTCTGGGGTGGTCTTTGCGATTCGCAACGAACATTGCCATTCGGGACGCCAGAACAAGTCCGCTCCGAGGTCAAGAAAAATATGGCTTGTTTCAAGCCCAACGGGGGATTTATTGCTGCTAATATCCATAACATCACGGCAGAAGTTCCTGCCGCTAACATCATTGCTATGTTTGACGCGGCCTCGGAGTTTGGCCGGTATTGATGCATCGACGGCCATCAAAAGGAAAAGACTTATGTCCTGGATGTCCAGATTTTGATTGGGTATCGAACATGATAGAGATAATCGCTTGGACAGTACTTGCGACGTATTGCATCTACTTCGTATCGGCAGCCATATACTTGCTATCCCCCCCGAGGAACAATCCCAA
>JAUQYW010000214.1 GCA_030587525.1 Candidatus Sigynarchaeota archaeon
CACCACGAATCTCGTCGACGTGCAGATGGCCTTCAGTAATATAGGATTCGTGGTCCAGCAGAATCGAACAATTCTCCGGGAATTCATCCAAAAAATGGAATCTTTCGGCTTGATCGCTCCTCTCGGGGACATCAACGAATATCTCGGCTCGTTTTACAACACCACGTGGCTCAACGAGACAATCCTGTGATACTGGTTCCGAAGATCCGGTGTCACGCCTTCTTCTTCTTTCATTATTGGCTATCCAGCCAGGGCAGAATTAAATGTCCCGCGCACGAAGATCTACTCATGCCAGAGAGGAGTTTCACCGAGGACGAGCAATCCCTCGTGGATGCGATCATGGATTTCGACGAGGACAAGGTGACCGAGCGCGTGCAATACTTGCTGAAGGCCGGGAATGATGCACTCCAAGTTGCAGAGATTGCACGTTTTGCAATGGACAAGGTCGGGCAAATGTTCCAGACCAAGAAAATCTTCCTCACCGAGCTGATCATGGCTGGGGAGCTTCTCAAGACCGTGATGGGGCTCCTGGGTTTCACGCCCGAGAAGATGGCAAAGTCAGAAGGAACCAAGGGGAAGGTAATGCTCGGGACGGTTGCCGGGGACATCCACGACATCGGCAAGAACATCGTCGCGGGCCTGCTCGTGTCGAAAGGCTACCAAGTCATCGACATCGGCGTCGATGTCCCCCCCGCCAAGTTCGTGAAGGAGGTGAAGATGCACCAGCCAGCCATCCTGGGTTTATGCGGTCTCTTGACCATTGCATTCGATGCCATGAAGGCTACGATCGATGCGTTGAAGCAATCGGGTCTCCGTGACAAGGTCAAGGTCATCATCGGGGGTGGTGCCGTTGATCAGAAGGTATGTGCCTATGTCGGCGCGGATGGTTGGGGTGCCACCGCGGCGGATGCCGTCAGACTGTGCCAAACTTATTTGCCATGAGGGAGATGAACGTGCTCGAACGATTCATTCCACTTTTTCGGAATCCAACGATGCTGAAGTCGATGCTCGATAGGATGCGCCCCGTGAGCCAGAAAATCGATCTCCAGCATTACCGACATCGAAAGGGAAAGCATAAAAACCAGGCGCTGCTCGAAGCACGGCGCAAGCGGATCATGGACACCATCAGCCTGAAGGAACCGGACCGCGTGCCAGTCATCGGCGGCGGTGTGAATTTTTTCCCTGCCAAGTACGCGGGCATCACGGTCGCGGAATTCATGTACGACTTGCCCAAGATGCGGAACGCCTACATCAAGATGAACACGGATTTTCCCCTCGACATGACGTTTCCCTCGTTTCTCCTCGCCCTGGGTCGTCCCATGACCGCCGCCGGCCTCAACTTGTTAAAAATCCCGGGCCGCGACATCGACGTCAATGCGTGTTATCAATACAACGAGGTGGACCGGCTCAAGGATGACGAGTATACCACCATCATCCAGCGCGGCATGCCATTCGTCGTGGACACGATAGCCCCGCGCGTCGCCGAGTTGTTCGGAAAGCACGGGATTGGCCGCTTGGCAGGCGAAACCCGGGTGATGCTCGAATTGATGAAGTTCGTCGGCACTGCAACGGGCATCATGCACGAGATGGAGGCCCGGGGAATTTATAGTTTCTTCGGGGCATTTGCATTTCCCCCATACGACGTCATGTCCTTGATGTTCCGCACGCTATCATCGCTCACGAGAGATTTGATGAAGAAACAAACGCGGGACCAAGTCATGCAACTCTGCGAGCGGATGAACCCGCTGCTCATCAATCTATACACGAGCATGGCGAAAGCAACTGGCTTGCCGGGCGTGTTCTTCCCGTCAGAGAGGGCGTTCTCGCTCTCGCCGAGGCAATTCGAGCAGTTCTACTGGCCAACGCTGAAGCAGATGATACTCGCGCTCGTGAAGGAGGGCTTGATTCCCTTCCTGGAATGGGAAGCAGACGTGACGCACCTCGTGCACTTCTTGAAGGAGGATCTGCCAAAGAATGTCGCCCGAAAATGCGTGTTCAATTGCGATGCGTCGGATATCTTCGAGGTGCACAAGATCCTCGATGGCCACATGGCAATCACGGGCAACATCCCCTTGTCGACCATGTGCGTCGGTACGCCGCACGACGTGGAACAATATTGCGCCAAGCTATTCGAAACGCTCAAGCCCGGCGGTGGTTACCTCTTGTGCCCGGCGCTCGGCATTCCAGACGAAGCGAAGCCGGAAAACGTGCACGCCATGATTCGTTACGCCCACGAGCACGGAAAATATTGAACCGCCTCGAGAAAACTTTATTGCGTCTTTTTAATTCCTTTTATCTGTTGAAATAAAAAGCAAACACGAGGGATGATGCGAGATGGACACGTACAAATGCCCAAAATGCGGCAAAAAAGCTTTGGCCATGCCTGGCCTTCGCAAGGAGCGAGAAAAAGGCACTGTGAACGTGATCTGCACCGCGTGCGGCTTGAAAGTGGCCGTGCCCGCCGGCGACGATTCAGAGGCGCTCGACGTTTACGGGGACTTCGTGGACCTCTACCAGGAGATCGTCAAGAATGCCAAGAAGCCTTCCCCCGTTGCCGACGATAAGTACGAGTATTCCCTCTGGGACCCGCCCGCTGCATCGACCGTGTTCTGCAAGATGAGCGGCGTGCCGTACGAGGTATTGCGCAGTCGACTTGCCACGGGCACCGCTCCCGCTGAATTTACGCCGGTCAAGGACAAGCTAGAAAAACACGAGTACCGATGCAAGACGTGCGTCTGTTTCGAAGATCCGTTATGCACGTATAAAAAGAAACGGCCGAATCCCGATGCAATATGCAAGAAATTCGAGCCTGCTTAAATCTGTAAAAGAATTGGGCGTTTACGGCGGGGTGATTTTCCCGTCCAGATCCCAGAGGGCTTCCCACGACTGTTTTTCCTTCCACAAGAACACCTGGCCCTTGATGAGGCGGCAATTCTTGTCGATGCCCGCGATGGCTTTCATGTCTTTCTCGGAAAGCGGGGGCGAGACCGTGCATTGGAGGTTGGCCAAGTAGTTCTTGCGATGGGTCGACATGGGGATGGGAACTTGGCCCCGTTGCACCGCCCACTTGACGCAGACGACCGCCGGGTGGACATTCAAGCGCTTGGCAATGTCGACGATGACGGGATCCTCGATGTCTACCGTGTCCTCGGGTGTCTTGTCGCGGTCGGGCCGGGCTGGGGAACCAACGGGGCTGTACCCTATCGCCACCATCCCGATGCCCACGACGAACGTGAACAACTCAGGCTGTTGGAAGTGAGGATGGAGTTCCATCTCGTTGCAGACGGGTTTGATGCTCGCATCTCGCAAGAGGAGTTTCAACTTGGGGATCGTCATGTTCGACGTGCCGATGTGCTTGACGAGGCCCATGTCGACCAGCTTTTCCATCTGGCGCCACGTCTTCATGTAATTCTCGTGGATGTAGGGTTTCGCGTTTGGATTGTGGTAATCACCATCGCAGGCAGGGGGGTGAAAATTCGGAAACGGCCAGTGGACGAGGTACAAGTCTAGGTAGTCGAGCTGTAGGTCTTTCAAGGTTTTTTGGCACGCCGGGACCACGTCCGACTCGGTGTGCTTGTCATTCCAGAGCTTCGACGTGACCCACAAGTCCTTTCGCTTGATCGCGCCATTGTCTATAATAACCTTGAACGACTTGCCGATTAGCTGCTCGTTACCATAGACGGACGCGCAGTCGAAGTGACGATATCCGACCGACGCGGCCCCGATAACCGCCTCCGCAATTTCCTCGCCCGACACGCGGTCGGACCCGAAGGTGCCGAGCCCGATGGCAGGGATTTTTGCGCCCGTGGGCAACGTCTTGCACGGGACCTTTTTCGGATCGACGCCGTCGCTCGCGACCTCGAATCCATTCGATACGGGTTTCTTCTTTGCCATAATAAAATCCTCAAGAATGTCCTATCTTTCATGTCCCAAATCATTTAGCCACGATAACAGGGAGCTTGATGACCGAAGGGTGGTTCTTATCCCTCGCGATGGTGATCACCGGATTACCCTCCTCCGGAATGCGCGCGAAACTATCCTTGTCCGCACACGCGATTGCCACCCGGATCTTGTGCCCCGCGCGTATCACGACGGACGTGGAAAGGATCCCGATCGTGATCTCGGCGATTTCACCCTTCACCATAGGCATGCTATCCTTCCGCAAGAACGAGTGGAATTGCATTAGTGATTTATACGGGAGCGCCTCGTTCGCGAGCTTCCTGTGGATGAGCCGCAACTCGCCTTCCGTTACATAGGTCACGCGGCCATTTTCATTCACGTCTTCGAGGTATGCAATGAGAATGCCATCCGGGTGAGTCGAGGAGATGTATAGCGTGATCACGGCATTGCCCGTGATTTCGATATCTTTAGGCAGAGGTGGGCTCGTGTATGCCAGCAATTTCTTATCTTCCTTTACCCTATCCGGGTATTGAATACGATAACCAAGGCCTGAGCTCCATCGATTCCATTTGCCGGTCGTGGCTTTGAAATTGACCGCATACGCATCAGCGCCAGTGGCATCTTCCGGCGGGTTGGTGGTCAGGCTATTGCTTTTCGAAAGATACCAGCATTGCATTTCATGGCCGGCCGGGGGCCACGTGGTTGTTTTTTTCCACTTTTCCTCGACAAGGGTGTAATAATAAATGGCTTTCTCGTCGGGAATCTCATTTTTCAAGCAACGATCGAAAAAATTCGCCCATTCGATGAATTGATCAACTTGCGAGGGAATGACTGCTTTTTCCGACGGAAAATACTGGTTCGTTCTCACCATGGCGCCGTGGTTCCAATCCCCGATAACAACTCTCTGGCGGTTGTTGATGTTCAAGAATCGCGTGATCCCGACATCCGCGGTTCCCGCATCGAGCCAGGAACCCCAAAAATACAGGGGAACGCCGGACTTTTCGAATTGCCTCATATAATTGTAGACGCACATCGATGCAAGACTTGTTCCGTCCTTGTCGATGGGATCGTCCCGGTATTGAATGACGCTGACGAGATCGAACGGGTAGACATTCTTCTCGTGGTCTTTTATTGCTTGCCGGAGCATCATGCCATCTTTGTCCTCATCCACTGGCTTAACATGGTTCACTACAAAAATGATTAATGGTGACCCTTTCGCTAGATCCTTTATCGAACTCTTATCCAGGCTTTTCCCGAGGAGTGACCAGAGCCTCAAGAAACGCGTGTTCGGGATTCCCCCCGGCGCTCCCACATCGGCCAGCACGTCCCAGTAATCGTGGATAGGCATCACGCCCTTCAATGCCGGATGGTCGTGCATACCCGCATATTCCGCGGTGAGCCCCAGATACGAGATCCCCCACGAAATGATATTCCCGTCGGACCATGGCTGTTTCACGATCCAATCCATAATTTCCTTGCAATCAGAATATTCCTTGCTCGTGTTTGCGTTTTTCCAGAACCCGAAAGACGCCCCCGTTCCCCGGACATCGATATAGACCACTGCAAACCCGAAGCTCGTTCCTAAATCGATCATCCTCTGATTCATCGGGGTTTGATCCCCGAGAATCCAGCGAAACAGTAGCCGGAATTGATGCGCCCGCCAATACCGCGTTTGAACAAATATCGTGGGAAGCCGCTTTCCATCGGGAATATCTTTAGGGAAAATCAACTCGGCAGCGATCTTCACGCCGTCGCTCATGGGAATGTAAATCGAGGACTTCTTCGAGCCCTTGTACTTCATCTGCATCCTGGGCTCCTTATTAAACTTGAAAATTAGGTCGCTCATCGTACATTCATTTCTGCCCAGCATATTTAATTCCAGCGATCATGTCAACCTTATATATTGACAGCGGTCTATTTATAATGACATCGGGATTGTACCTCCGCTGATGGATTCTTGCATTTTACAAGGAACTCTCTGACCACGGCGATTTTATCCCTGAAATATTCGTAGTACGTGTTATGAGTGCATTTTTCCCGCAAAAATTTCCAAAGATCCTCTGCAGGATTTAGCTCGGGCGAGTACGGGGGAAGAAATATCAATTCCAACTTCCAAGCGACGAGTTTCAAGAAGGGCTTGAGCAACTTGGCGTGATGTGACTTCGCATTGTCGACAACAAGATAGATCTTGCGCGCGTGGGCATGGGCGCGTAGAACATACTTGAGAAACGCCAGGAACACCACTGCTGTAAGGGTGGGGATGAACATCGAGGTCACGACCCCGGTCGATGGATCCACTGCACCAATAACGTTGATCTTTTCACGGCCACCTTGGCTAATTATCGTCGGCGTCTGACCTTTCAGAGCCCACATCTTTATCCGAGATGGCACGGCTTGGATGCCGCACTCATCCCCGAAGAGGAGGACGTCTCCTTCCTTCATGCCGTCTATCTTTTTTTCAAATCGGTCTTGAATTTCTCCTGACGCACAGGATCGGCCTTCGCAGCCTTCAACTCGGGACGCTGCCGGGTAAAGCCCATTCTCTTGAGCAGTCTCTGCGCCCAACGAACGCCAATGTGCTTGCCGAAGCGTTTCTCTATGTGGTGGGACACGCCTTTTCCGTCCCAGACCAGGAAATCGTAGCCGAGCTCGTGTGGGTTTTTGAGGATGTCCGCTTTCAGGAGCTCTTTCTCATCACTGGAGAGGCAAGATTCCTTGCCTGGTGGGGACTTCCGTTTCAAGCCATCGATCCCCGCATCGTTGTACGTGTTCTCCCATTCCCACGTGGTGTTCCGGCTGAGGTGGAGTGCATCGGCCACCTCGCGGGCATTCCTACCTTCTAGCATCATAGCGATGGCCTGGTATCGCTCTTTCATCCGCCCGTCGTGTTCTTTCTTGTAGAACGTCCACATTTCGTCGACCGTGTAATCGGTGCGAGTGATTTCGAGGGGTTTCATGGAAATGAGAAGAGGCAACGGCAGATTTAACCGTTTCGACCCTTGCTTTAAATTCCCAGATAGGCTCTAATGTCCGTGATCCTTGACCGCTGTCAATATCGTAAGTTCGTGGACGTGCGAAGCGAATGAAAAATCCAGAAAAAGTCAGGCGTATCATCCTCATTATATTCACGATTATCTTCATCGCTCTGGAATGCGTCACCATTTGGCCAATCACGGGTCTTTATGGCTCCCGATTAGACTGGTGGGGCGGAAACTCCACCATCCGGGCAACCTCCATCGCAGTATTTGGCGCGCCACTCGGTACCATCGGCCTCGTGGTGACCCTGCACTTCCTCTTCAAGCAACCAATAACAATGACCGTAGGCTATCTCTTCCGGCAAAAAAAAGTGCTTCGGGGGGTGCAAGTATGTGCTATCACCGCGGGCATTCTCCTGACGTGCCTTTGCATGCCCTATTTCGCGATTCCCGTACAGATCGGCCAAAACGCTCGGCAAGAGTTCGCAGAGACCTGGGGATCAGACTGGGAAAGCCAAATTGCCGCGCCGTCCTCGGGACCGTGGCTCGGGACCCCATATTCGCTGGGAATCTATTACACCGGGCTTCCCTACGACCGATCAACTATCACGAAAACCTTAGACGTCGAATTCTTCCAAACCGGCAACGATTCGTTCACGTTCGACGTGTTCGAGCCGGCAGCAAGTGATGGCCCTTTCCCCGCGATCATCTGCATCCATGGTGGCGGCTGGTGTGGCTTCGACAAGAACACCATCTTCGAATACCAGCGGGAATATCTCGCAGCGGCCGGTTACGTGGTGTTCACCGTGCAATACGGGGCAAGCCAGGAAAGTGAAAGGACTCGACAATTCAGCATGCAAGAGATCATGGACAATCTTGCCCATTTCTCGGACTGGCTCGCGGTGCCAGCAAACACGGCGCAGTACAAGGTGGACCTGGCGCATTGCTTCGTGAACGGCCTGTCCGCGGGTGGGCACCTTTCGGCGCTCGTTACCGTGGCCCGGTACAACGTGTCAGCGTGGAATCCCGCGGTCAACGTGGTCGGCGGCATCGATTTCTACGGCATCACGGACATCCGGCATTGGGTGCAGATAAATCAAAATTGGCTTAATGCATCAGGCTTGTTCAACGCGAGCGTGCTCACGGATTTCACGGTCGTCGATCCATTCAGCCCGATCACTTACATCGCGGATGAAGATTCAAACGTGAGCCACGTGGCACCGCTCTTGATCTTCCATGGGGACGTCGATTCTGTCGTGAATGTCTCGCAAAGTCGCCAGCTCGATGCCTTGTGTGATGCCCGGGGCTTGAAATGCATATATATAGAAATTTCCAGGGGCGAACACGTGTTCGAGGGAAATTCCCGGGAAGCCGGGGCCCAGATCTCGCTATGGGCGATCGAACGGTTCTTGAAATTATGCCTTTCGCAATAGGTCAAGAATGCGAAAAAAAAGTTTGCGGGTTAAACGAACA
>JAUQYW010000243.1 GCA_030587525.1 Candidatus Sigynarchaeota archaeon
TTATTCACAGAAAAAAGATGGAGCTGGAAAAAGATGTTCCAATTCGGTGGAATCAACATCCTGAACGAGGATATCCGGGAAAAAATCACCACGGAAAATATATTCAAGATTTTCAACTCGTTTATCATTCCTCTCTTGTCCCACGAGGAACGCGATTTCATGTTGTTGCTGCAAAAGTATTGCATCGACATCATCGAGCCCAAAATCGACATGACCCGAGATGTCTATAACATATTTCCATTCCTCGGGGAAGCCGGGTACATGCAACGGCTCTACCCGTACGAGGATTTCAAGCCGTTCGGGATGCGTTACGAGATGATCCTGGCGATGGTGCTGTCCATCGTGGATCCAGAACTCGACCTCGCGCGCGTCGTGTCCGGCGTGCTCGCGATGAACCCGCTTTACTCCCACGGGAAGTCCGACCGGGAAAAGCGCGCGCTGGGGGATCTCATGGCCGGGCGGAAGATCGGATGCATCTGCATCACGGAACGCGAGCGGGGATCCGACGCGGTGAACATGCAAACCCGGGTAAGGACCTGCGATGACGAGACTGGAGACGTACTGTATAACGGCGAAAAGGTGTTCACAACGAATGGCCCCGTCGCGGATTATTTCATTGCATATGGCGTCGAGGATGAAAAAGCTCCTCGAGAATCGATGTACCAGGCTCTCATCGAGCGGGGATTCAAGGGCTTGGAAACGCACCGGCTGGGGATCCTCAGTGCCCCGCGCGTGCACATCGGCCAGACATTGTTCAAGAACGTGCGCGTTCCCAAGGACAACATCTTGGGCGGCAGAGGCCAAGGATACACGAACCTGTTCCGGGGGCTCGTTGCTGAACGCAACACCATCATCGGTTCAAGCCTCGGCATCAGCTGGCTCTCGGCGATCACCGGGCTCGTGTACACGAACCTTCGCAAGCAATTCAACAAGAGGCTCCTGGAATTCCAAGCGGTCTCTTTTCCCATCGCAGAAATGCTGGTCGATCTCATGGCCGCCACCGACCTCGGGTTCTCCGCGGCAAATGAGTACCAGAAGATCGCGCGGTATCCAGAAAACGTCGAGATGATAAAGTACAACGCGTCCTTCTCCGCGGGAACAAAATACCTTGCTTCCAACCTTGCCCACCGGATCTCTTACGAGATGCAGCAGCTCTGCGGCGGGGCGGGCTACACCGATAATCTCCGGATCGACAAGGCCCTCGAAATCTCGAAAATACAAGAAATCATCGGCGGGTCAAGGAACATCCAGTTGTTGCTCGTGACGCAAGCAATGAAATCGATCTTGAGGCTGATAGAATAGTCATTTTTGTGGCAAAACGAGTTGGCGAGGTCACATTCTCGCTTTTTTTTCTCGTGTCGTGAAATTTTTCAACGATTCCTTCAGCGTGCGTTCGGCAAGATCAACGTATCTCTGGAGTTCTGGTGGAAACCTGCCCAAAGCCTTCATTATTGTATCGGCATCGATCTGCTTCGCTTCATCGACGGTCTTGTTGCGAACGAGGAACGTGACTTGCGATCCACACGCGAGCGCGTGCTTGCAAGCTGTCGTCGTGTAAGTTGCCTTCTCGATGACATTCTTGCTGTTTATCTTCAAGAAAAAGGTCATGGAATCCCCCGCTTCGTCCTTATAGGTCCCACGCGCGCTTGCATCATCCATGGTTCCATAGTTTGGCTGGTGCTTGATCAAGTCCAGCACGTTCGGGGAATAGTGCTTCTGGACGTCCTTGTCGATCTCGTCTTGCAATTCCTTCGCAAATCGATCGAAGTCATCGTTCATGTGAACCAAGTATCATAAAAAAGAGGTGAAAAAAAAGCACTGGAAAACCTTGGATTATGCCGCCTTACTTGTTTTCTCCCATGCCCTTAATTGCTTCCCTGATTTCGTCCACCGACGTGCCGTCCTCGATCGTGGACAGGTCGCCCAGCGGCTTTCCTTCGAAGAGGGCCTTGACGACCCGACGGATGATCTTGCCAGACCGGGTCTTTGGCAACTTCATGACGAACTTTATGTCGTGCACGCTCGCGATCGCACCGACGTTGTTGCGCACGGTGTTGTTGATCTCGGTCTTCAAGGCGTCCGAGGGCGTTTTTCCCTCCTTCAAGACGACCATGGCGACCGGGATTTGTCCCTTTTCCTTGTCCTCGATACCGATCGTGCACACTTCCGCGACGGCGGGATGGCCTAGGATGGCTTCCTCGATTTCCCGCGTGCCGAGGCGGTGCCCGGCAACCTTGATAACCTCGTCAGCCCTACCGAGCACGAAGTAATACCCGTCCTTGTCCTTGATCGCGTAATCCCCCGTCGCGTACACGAACCCGGGGAATTGCTTGAAGTAAGCGATATCGTAGCGCTCGTCGTCGCCATAAATCGTCATAAGGCATCCTGGCGGTGTGGGAGGAACCCCCACGAGAAAACCTTTCTCGCCATCGGGCATGTCTTTCCCTGCCTGGTCGATCACCTTCAAGTTCCAGCCCCACGCGGGGAACGTGGGCGAGCCTGGCTTGATCTTGATCTGTTCCACGCCCCACGGATTCGTCAAGATTGCCCAACCGCTTTCGGTCTGCCAATAATGGTCGATGATGGGGATGTTTTTCGTGACCCTCGTTGCCCATTCCCACGTGGGAGCGTCCAACGGCTCGCCGGCGAGGAAAATGACCTTCAGCGTGGATAGATTGCGTTCGGTAATGAATTTCTCGTCGAATTTCTTCAATACACGGAAGGCCGTAGGCGACGTGAACATGCGGTTGATCTTGTATTTCTCGATGATGCGGAACCAGATGCCCGGGTCGGGATAGATCGGCGTGCCCTCGTAGATGACCGATGTGATGCCATAGAACAGGGGCGCGTAAATGATGTAAGAATGTCCGACGACCCAGCCCACGTCGCTCGCAGCCCAGTATATCTCGCCTGGCTTGCATCCGTAGATCGTTTCCATGGATGTATATAATGCAACGAGGTGGCCACCGGTATCGCGCAATGCACCCTTGGGCTTGCCCGTGGTCCCGGACGTGTACAAGATGTACGACGGGTCGGTGCTTGCCATTTTCTCGCATTCCACCTTGTCGCCACCCTTTTTCGCGACGATGTCCTTCCAAAAAACATCGCGCCCGGCAACCATTTCCGGTTTTACTATGCCACGATCGAGCAAGATGACTACCGGCACCTTAAATTGCGCTCGCTGCAACGCCTCGTCGACGATGGATTTCAGTGGCACCGGCTTGCCGGCCCGTTTCCCCGCGTCAGCGCAGACGAGCACCTTCGGCTTCGCGTCGTCGATTCGTATCGCGAGCGATTCGGTGCTGAACCCAGCGAAGACGATGCTATGGATGGCACCGATCCGGGCGCACGCGAGCGCGGCGATGCAAGCCTCCGGCACCATCGGCAAGTAGATGATGACGCGGTCCCCCTTTTTCACGCCGGAATTCTTCAACACGCTGGCAAATTTCACGACTTCATCGAGCAATTGCCCGTACGTGATGATTCGATCTTGATTGGTTTCCGAGCTCACCCATATATAGGCCGGCTGGTCTTTCTTGCCAGCCTCTACCCACCGGTCAACTGCGTTATAGCACGTGTTCGTCACTCCGCCGACAAACCAGCGATAAAACGGCGCTTTCGAGGCATCCAAGATCTTCTCGGGCTTCTTGTACCAGAAGACCTTATCGGCGAATGGCTTCCAAAATTTCTCCGGGTTTTCTATCGATTGCTTGTACATTTCCTTATATTTTGCCATACAGTCACCTGAAATCTATCCATGATAATCCGAGACTTCTCTCGGCATGTGCTTGCTTATTTTCGAATATCATGGTTTGTTTGATCATTTTTTGTTCTGAGTCCTTATATTATTAGACATTCGACGATCACAAAGTTATTTTGACCATGCGCCATTTCATCACGCATGCCAATCGGTTACGGGGACTACGTGCTCATCGCTCGCGGCGTTAAATATCAATGGCTCGTGAAGATGGAGCACGGGAAGGAATTTCACACGAACTGGGGCATCATTTGCCATGATGGCGTTAATGGCATCGTTGGCAAGGAATTCGGGGATATTTATGCATCACCTGCATCCAACGCGGAGTTCTTGCTCCTCAAGCCATTATTGCACGAGCTTGCCACGAAATTCGCCCGGAAAACCCAGATCGTGTATCCGAAAGATATTGGCTTCGTCATCGTTTATTGCGGTATCTTACCTGGGTCACGGGTGCTGGAAGCTGGGACGGGATCCGGCGCGATGACCTTGCTTCTGTGCTCGATCGCGGGTGCAGTTCCGCCCGGAAAGGTTGTTTCGTACGAGATCGTTGAACGTCACCACGCCGCCGCGCAGAAAAACATTGAGCGTGCCGGACTATCTGCCATGGCGGATTTACGGCTTGGCAGCGTGTTCGATCCAGCTATCCAGCAGCATTTACTTAGCGAGCCTCCGTTCGACGCGTGCTTCTTCGACATGCCATCGCCGTGGGACGTGATCAATCTCGCTGGCAAGGTCCTCAAGCCGAGTGGCGTATTCTGCTCATTCTCGCCCGTGATCGAGCAGGTTAAGAAAACCGTTGCCGAGCTCGCATCGGGTAACTGGTTCGGGATCGAGGCGGTGGACATCCAGATGCGGGTTTGGCAGGTCAAGGAAAATGCCACGCGCCCGCTCACGCACGGTCACCATTCCGGCTACCTGGTCTTTGCTCGAAAAACCAATTCGAAACCCCCGATGGATTGGAACCGCAAGAATCGCAAGGAACTCGCCAGAAAGCTCGCTGCCGATGGAGAAATGGATGGCGATCTCGACGATGGCAGCATGGACTTCCTGGATGAGCCAGCACACGAGGACCAGTGAGCGTGCAATGCCTTCACGATTCCGGTTGCGGCTCGTCTTCAAGCCCCTCGTTGCCGTCGTCGCCAAGGGAATGGCAAGGCGTGGTATAACGCCGAACCAGGCCACCGGGTTCATGTGTTTATTCTCGATCGCGTGCCTGGCATATTTTTTGCTCGTGCCGTTGAATTGGGCCACGATGATCGGGTGGGCTGCCTTGGTCTTTGTCACGGGTGTCATGGACGGCGTGGACGGGGCCATTGCCCGGTCGATGAACCTGAAGACCCGTTTCGGTGGCGTGCTGGATTCCTCGATGGACAGGATCTCCGATGCGGTCATATTTTTCACGCCAGCGATGCGCGAGCTATTGCTGGGTGACCTTGTGGCATCGAGCTGGCTGCGGATCCCCTTCCTCGAGATCGTCCCGTTCTGGGCATGGTCTCTATTGCTCGTCATGGGGGCTTATATGACGAGTTACTTGCGCGCGAGGGTGACGCTCGCGGAGCCAACGACGGACGTCGATGTCGGTTTGCTCGGGCGATCTGAACGGTTGTTCATCGTCGTGGTTGCTTCGGCATGCAACGTGGTTCCCTTGTCGGTCATCGTTTTATCCATCTTGACCAATTTAACTGCCCTTTTTCGCATCAAGGATGCAAGGGCTCGCCTCGCGGGAAAAAAGAGCGGGTGATTCATGTGAAAAAAGGACCGGAATCATTTTTTCTCGGGCTTTTTCGTGGCCTCTCCCTGGAAAAATCGGAACTCGCCTTGGACCTTGGAACGATCCCTGGCCTCTTTCGTGATTTTCTCGAACGAGATCGTCACGGGGGAATCACCTTGCATCGCCGCGTTGACAAAATTGATGAACCCGATCGATTTGCTGGGAGGAACGTTGAGTTTCAGTTCTATGGGCTTCCCTTGCTTCGGGCTTTTCGTTGATAACACGAGGCGTATTTTCAAGGTACGATGCAACTCCGCGGAAGCGATGCAATTCCACCGCGCACGTAGTTTAAATCTAGAGCGCGTTTTTTAAAAAACTTCTGCAAGCACGAGCCCGAACCATTGGTTTTAAAAAAACATGGCAAACGAGGGTGCAGCGCCATGCTACGTGCTTGGTGGAGCCGCGCGGCGCGAAAAAAAGAGAAGGATAGTCATTTCGTTTTCATGCCAAGCCCGGATCCGGCAGCAGCGTGGCAAGATCCTGGTGCCCGGGACCGGCATCCGCAGCGACCAAGAGCATCTGGAATGCTTCGGCCACGCCATCGCCGGTCAAGGCGCTAGCGGTGATATACCCCTGCAAATGGTAATTGGCCACGAGACCCGCAGCGATCAAGCCAAGGCTTGCCTCCTCCGCGGAATCGACCAGGTCTCTCTTCAAGCCGACCAGGATGATGGGCAACGCCGGGTCCTTGCTCCGCAAGAACAGCACCCATAGGCGTGTCGCCAACGCGGTCGCAATCCGAGACAAGTCGAAGGCGATGATCGCCCCGTGGGCGCCGGCCAGGAACGATCCTTGCATGGGGCGCCAGAGCGCGTTGCCAGCCAGGTCCCAGATCATCTCGACCCGGTCGTCGTCCTCGGCAACGGTATGCTTGACGTGGATTTGCACACCGATGGTCGGTGCGGTCTCTTGCGGACAGTCCCCGCTCGCGTATCGTCGCGCGAGCATGGTCCGGCCAGTTCTCGCGTCGCCGGCCAGTATGATCTTGACGAAGTGGCGCTGCTTGATCGTTTCTGTTGTCGCTGGCGAATCCTTTGCTCGCTGCCATTCCTCCCGAACTCGAGTGTAATCCGTTGGTGGCGGGAGAACGACCGGCACGAGCGGCGTCCTCGGAGGCGCTGGATGGCTTCTCATTGCTTCGATCTCTTGTTCCAAGGACGTGACGTGCGCTTGCAAATCATTCACCATCGTCCCGGCCTGATCTGCCCGTGCCGCGGCAAGTTCCCGTTCAAGCGAGGTGCATCGGTCTTCTAGGCACTGGATGCGCTCCACCAGCATGACGATCTCGGCGTTTCGCAAGGTTTCATCTGGAACGGGCCGATCCTCGTTTCGTGCAAGGGCGATGGCATTGCTGCTCGATCCCGGAAAGCAGAAATGGCCGAGAACGCATTCCCGGGCCACGCTCGTGAGGGCGATCGCGATCGAGTTCCCGTCCATGCTGCTGATCGCGATCAGGCACGATGGTGGCAGGTTATAGTCCTTGAGAACGTCGCGGATCGACAGTTGCGGGATCAAGTACTCGGGCGGCATGTCCATCTTGTTGACGCACACGACCATGGGCACCACAGCGCCGGTGCTCACCGTGGTCCGCCGGCGGATCCTCGCGCCATGGCGTACCATGACCTCGGAAAACACCCGCGTGTTGTCAGCGAGGCGATCGTTCCGCCCGTCCCAGATGAAGAAGATGCCGTCCATGTCCTTGATGGTTTCGTTGACTTCCCAGTCTTGCATGGCTTGCTCAGGCACCGCAAGGATGTGGAAGATATGCTTTCCCCTGGGTGTCGGCTTGTATTCAAGGTACGAGGTGTCGGACCCGCTGATGGTGATTGCTTCGAGGTGGCTGCGTGTGGGGTTGAGATCGTGGATCCGTCGCAAAAAGCTCCGCTTGCCACTTCCATCCGGGCCGGTGACCATAATCGTGAATACGATCTTTCCATCTTCCAAGATTCGTGGCATATGCAATCCCGGAGAATGATGCTCGCTGGATCCTTTCTTTATTGCGAGGACATCGTGTCCCCGGGCAATCAAGAACGCTCCCGGCTGTCTCGAAAGCTGGAAACTGAGATTGCAAGTCCCGGTTTTGCACGATTCACGGCACCGAATCGCGTTCTAAGTAAGCGATGCGGCTGATTTGTGTTGAAGTGGGACGCGAACATAATTAGGAACTCAAGCTGTCCACGAGGCGCGCCATCAGCTCGAGATCACGCGGATTTTCAAGGACATCAGCTAGGCTGCCAGCACCCACCAAAATTCGCAAGATTATTGGGTGCCGATCGTGCATCTATATTGATATGCAGCACTTTCGCCGGCACGGCACCCGAAAGCCCAATCGATATTAGGTGCCTCCAAGAGTTAATTATTTAAACATATTAATCGATGAAATATTATACGAAATTCACGAGAAGGTTTCCAGCACGAAACTCTGGATTTCCTATACGACTGGAGATCTTTGAATAAAACTGGAGATCTTTGAATAAAATTCCAATAGATTTACGATAATAATGAAAAATCACGAGGCTTCAACGATATGAGAGTATTCGCATACGCATTTAAAGCTGGCAAGTGGGTGGAAACGCCACGCTTGTCCGTGCGTGATGTGGCCTTGCTCGTCGATACAGAGGGACGAACAATCTACATCTGGCACGGTCCGAAGTCAAAGATAAAGGATCAAAACGAAGCAAAGAAACTCTTGCTTTCACTGCGAGATCGTTATTCCTCCTTCCAGTTCCAGAAGGTCGGTCGTACGCCCGAGCCAGCTCTCCAGGCAGAAATAAAGAGACTGCTCGGCAGCCCGCTCGGTCAGGGAAAGACCAGGGTTTTTGCGATCGCAGGCATGATTACCGGATTGATCGGGGTGGTTATCGGCATCATCGTCATCTTGACACTCTTCCCGGAACAAGGTGTCAACATAACGGTCTCTTCGCCAATAGACTTGATTAATCCCTGGTTGCAATCTCTCACGGTGTACACGGGTGTTGGCATGATCGCTTTCGGT
>JAUQYW010000137.1 GCA_030587525.1 Candidatus Sigynarchaeota archaeon
CCTCTCGTTCAGAAATTCCGTGGTGCTTCGTGGTTTATATAATCTCTTGTCGTTGTTCTCCACATGGACGGGGCGATTACCTGGTGCTTCGATCGCAGCACGCGCACGTCTATCGCCACGAACGGAGGTGAGCCGTGAGCGCCGGCGCGGGCTGGAAAGTCCCGCGTCGCCACGAACGCATCGAACCTGCGGCACGTCATGCCGGGTACCGGGGCATGGACATCATGCACCCGCCGCGCGCGGCCCTTTCACGCGCTTGGCGGTACCCCGCTGAATGACGACGTGTCGCGACATCCCTGATGCTACATGCTGAAAGGGCGGGTCCCCGTTTCGACCCACGGAAGCCCCGATAAGTCTCCGGGGCTGCTAATCTGGGCATCCTGGGCAAATGTCCAAGATTGTCTGGGTTTGAAGAAACGGTCTTGCTACCACTATTTACCTTCTGGTAGCTGCTCGATGATTTTTTGTATCTCCTTCCATCCCAACATATCGTTGCTTGGCAGAAGCGATTCCTTTTTCAAGAGAGCTTTCAGATCCCCGTCCTCGGTTAAGAACGATCCCTTCAATGTAATTGCCGTTGCGGCAATGAAACAATCCAACACGTCTGGATGCCCCGCGTTCCTGATGGCAGCAGCAGCTTCTGCACACTCGTGATTCGATATTGGGTCGAAGAGATTTACCACTTTCGACGTGACGACCGTTGGTAGTGCAACGGAATAACGGTCTAAAACAGACTTGTCTTGCTTGCGTTTGAATTCCTTGTTGAGCTTGTAATATACCTCGACCAAGCAAGATGTCGGCAGAATGAGCCGGAACCCAGGTATGCCCTTCTTCCACAAATGAATCAACAATGGACTATATCCCTTGGACAGATCAACATCGATACCAAACAAAGGAAGCACGAACGTCGTGTCCAGGATCAACGGCCTGGTGGTCAATCCACCTCTGCCTCCTGGAGGGAGCTTGCCTCGTCGAGTTCACTCTCGATCTCCTTTGGTGTTCCTTTGGCAATGCGTGGTAATTCGAGCAATTCATCAATCGTGAGTATTTTCGTGATAATTAACTTGTTTGGAGACGCCTCAACGAGGATGTGATCCCCCGGCTCGATTCTTGACACATCACGCAAAGGTTTCTTCGGGAGAATTTCCCCCTTTTTTCCAACAAATAGTTCATCAATCATACTTTTTCATTGATGTCCGAAATTTAAATTTTTTTCGCTGACATTATATTCTACCCGATGAAATTTCCTTCAGCATCAAGCCCGTCTGGTATAATCCATCGAAGTATCGGACTGTGCATTTAAGCGGTCTGTTTCTAATCGTGTCAAAAGAGCATTCGATTCTCGTATTTCAAGGATCAAATGTGGAGATTGCCCGTGAATTAAAAAAGATCGGTGAAGAGTTCTTGCAGGAAACGAACCGCTAGTGCTGCCGATTTATTAACTATATAGCTCGGTTTTCCATCACGGCTTGGGTTATCTTAACGAGGGCATCACGGGTCAAGGAAGGATACTGGTCTAATATATACTCGATCGAATACTTCAACCCGATCAATTCGTAGATCAAGTCGACCGGGACACGTGTCCCCTTAACGACGGGTTTTCCGCCGAGAATGTTCGGGTTTGATTCGATTATGCTAGACATGATGATCTGGATGACAATGAAATCGATTTCTAATACATGTTTCTCAAGTCCTACATGATGCTGCATTACCAATTGATAATGGTTAAGCGAGGGATGCATTGGAAGTGTTCCACGTTTCGGGTCACAATCGATATTCCAGCTTGGCGACAAATCCCTCCAATGAAAACATCCCGCATTTCGATTTTCTGCCCCAAATTTTGCAACTCCGCATAAACATCGCTACATTCCTCGATATCTTTTCCAGATAAATCTAATACGGTGAGACGGGAAACCAATTCATGTACTTTTAAGAGATTGGCATCTTTTTTCTGAGAAATCTTGGCTCCAATTAGCAATTCAAATTTATTTATAACCGTTGTTGCCAATCCATTGGATTCATTTGCCTGGATAAAAGCTAACGCATCAGGCTTCTTTCGGAGAAAGGCTATCAGGATATCACTATCAAGGCAGAGCATCACCTGGACCTCCTCAAGGAAAATCAATCTTCAGGTGGGAGGGTGACGTGCCATCCTTTCCACGCATCTTGAATTCCTGCGAGGATTTGATCCCACTCTGCTTCTTCGCCTTCCCACGTCCCGTAGAGATCAAGAATTGATGATTTTTCCCCGAAGTGTTTGATAATCACTTCTGAGAAGCTTTCACCCGATTTCTTTTTCTGCTTTAACAAGAGATACGCTTCCTCTGTAATCGTGATCGTTTTTGTAACCATGGTTTGTTTATGTGTACACGTACATTTATGTTTATTCATAATCTTGACATTCTCAAATCTTGAACGAGGTAAATCTTGCTGGATATAACGTACAATATCGACCAGGTTCTCCCGCGCAGATTTCATTCATCTGACTTGAGCCATTTATCCAAAGCCGCTTTCGCTTCTTCATGAGTATAATAATTGCCTGTCTCGGAATCCTTGATTCCCTTTAAAATCTTTTGCCAGACGATGATGGCCTCGATGATATCCTCGAAATCGACATCTTCGGGTAAGTCCTTAATCAGCATGAGCACTTCATCCTTGATATTTGACATGGGTGCGAGATGCAAGCGTGAGGCCGATATACATTTATCCGCGATGATACCATGTTTACAAGCCTACAACCCGGTGCGACGAGATGGCGACGACTAACGACACGAAGGAGGCACCTCTGACCCCGCAACATAAAAAGATGTTCACGTTAGCATGGATCCTCACGTTCTTGTACGCGTGGATCCCATCGTTGACTTCCCTTTCCCCTCCCTTCGGCTTCTCGTTGGTCTCACGGAGCTCGGGCCTCTACATCTTGGCGATAGCAGCGTTCGTGGCGATGTCGGTCGCCTTCTTCAAGATCGACCCCGCGCGGTTCCCCTCCCTGGTGATGCTCGTGTATGTGTTGAACTACGCCCTCGGTGCGGTCATCATTTCCCCCGTCGTGTCCGTCCTCGGCTGGTTGGGGACGATGGCGCTGCTCGTGGTCGTTTCGGTGCAATCCACGATCCTCGTCACCGCTTGGGCCAGGCCGGAGGCGGTCGTGGAACCCGAGCGCCACGTGAAGCACTGGCTCATCGTGCTCCTCGTTGAAGGGGCGGGCCTCGGCAGCGCTGCTTTTTTCATCGATGCAGGAACCGGCTCAGGATCGACGTATTTCGTACACGCTAATCCGGCGCTAGCCTGGTTGCTGTATACGGTCGTCGGCATCGTGGTCGCGGTCTGGTGGGGTGGTTCGATACTGCGCACGGCGGCCCGGATCGATCGATGCGCCGCGACCGGGCGTTGGGGTCGTTGGGCGCGTGGCTTGCAGGTCGTCGCCCGGTCCTGCTTGAAAACCTTCATCGTGGTGCTGGAACTTGTCAATTTCGACGACGGCCCCGAGAGCACAATCGCGCTGGTGGACGCCATCGATGACGAGTGACACGTGGCCAGGAAGAGCGCACGGGCACGAGCAGTCATTCGGTAATGGCATAATGAAACATCCGTGGGTTAATGACGTCGTTCTGCAGGCAGCATTCCGGAGTGGCTGCGATCTTATACTCCATGATCTTAAAAATCGCGGAAGGGCATGAAATGAACATCGGCAATGATTTTGAACGATACCTAAGGAAAGATACCCAGGGATGCCCAGGGATGGTGTATGGACCATGAGGTGCCAATAAATGCTAAGAAATGATAATTATACGTTTGGTATCAGTGCTATTATCTGTGGAGGTATTATTATCGTTTCAGATTTAATACAATCGAATTCTTGTATTGCACCGGGGGAGGGCCTTTTACTCATATCATTTCTAATTGGTATTTACTTGAGCATAAAGGGAATTAGAAATGACAAATCAAGCAAGGTGGCTATCGTGGGATTGATATTCCTCTTAATGGGATTCATTTTTATGGTAGAATCCATTTCTTATCGTACTGGAACAATAGGTTCATGTCCATTCTTATAACCTCAAGAATGAATGGATGAAATTCGCCACGGCCATCGAAGCGGACACCATACTCACCAGACTCGCACTAGCGCTAACATTTCTCACATGTATTCCCGGGTACACAAATCAATCATCAAGCAATCGCCGCGCCGCAATTATTGCAGAACTTGACGGATGCTGGCGATTGCGACCCGCACTTCTGGCATATCCGCACGGTTCGCCAATACTGCAAGCACGGTGGAACCGAGAAAGCAGCTCGCCATCAACATGTTCCATGAATTTGCACTTCATCGCGAATGAAGCCTGAAAGGAGATTTGGCCAATCGATATACCTTTAAAATCCAAGTTGTATTGATCAAATAGAAACATGGAGGGACATTCCATGGACAGCATTGAAAAAAAAATCTCGCGATTGCCACCCGAACTTCAACGTGAGATAGGTGACTTCATCGAGTTCCTTCTTCAAAAGGAAGAACGATCTGCGCAACTATCGACATCGAAGGAAAAGGCCCAGAAATTTCCTCAACCTTTGCTGGATGAAGATAGATTGACCCGGCTTTTTCCTGGCCAAAATATAGCTATCTGCGATGGAAATATCATCGCTGCAGATCCATCCTTGAAAAATCTCCACGCCATGATAAAGGAAAAGGTGCCGGCTGGAAAAACGTGTCACGTCCGATACATTGATGCAGGGGTCTCGTTCTATGGACTTGATCTTCAAGCTTAAACGGGTCCATCCCCAACCGGAATTCAAAGGAGCTGGTTTTCCCCGTGATTTTGGCCTCTTTTCAAGATTCGAAATTCCGATTAAATTTCAAGGACAAGATGGCTGGCAAAGTGTCTCCTATGGATTTATACTTGATACCGGGGCTTATATCTCATATGCCCCGCAATCACTTCTCGACATTCTCGGACTTGAGCAATCCTTCGGAGGACTAGTTCATGGAATTCTCCAAGAGAACAAGATCAAGGTGAAAATAGCTCGAATCAGTTTTAAAATTATAGACGACCAAGAACGAGAATCTAAACCGATGAATAGCTGGTTTGCTTTTTATCCTTTCGATTCAGGACCCCGGTTATTAGGAATGAAGGAGTGGAACCATCGAGGATCGAATGCGTGCTGTTCAACAAGGATACATCGGATGCGAACGGCGCCCCAAGCATCGTCATCTTGACCGAAAGTTATGGTTTAATCTTCAAGACGCTCAGCGAGGATCGCCAGCACGGCCTGTAATTCCTTGCTGATTTCAAGTCCCGCGCTCGCTAATCCTGCAAGAACATCAGGATCCTTTTCAGCCATCTCCAGCCGGTGGATTGCATTGAGCACGTGCTGTAGCCCCGATGCGAGATCGAGCACGGCCACTTCGGAACGGCCACGCAAGGCATCTATTGTCTTGTTAGATAAGGTCATCACGTGTTACCCCCGCCCGCGCCATGTAAAAGTTCGCCCGGGCAATGAACTGGTCTTTCTCGCGATTCCAATGATCGACTGCCAAAGCGCGGGGATTCTCCACGATCTTGCGTTGATGCTCATCCTATTGGCGCAAATAAGCAATGGCCTTCAATGAATCCGCCTTCCGAGACGGCTTCTTGGACCTACCCATGGAATTCGCGCCTTGATTGTCGATTATTTTTTGCGCAAGGTGATCAAGCTAATGATTGAATAAAAAGACTCGCCACCTCTAATTTGTGCTTTCTAAGAAGATTGACGATTCAAAACATTGAAAGTAAGGCTGAGGAAATTTCACGTGCCCGGTATGACATTGAAATGACAATGTTGGCATCGCAGCTGGGCGTGGAACCATCGAGAATCGACTGCGTGCTGTTCAACGGGGACTCGTCGTGGCGGTTCACACCAGGCGTGAGCGGTCAGCACGTGTCCATGAAAAGTTAGAATTAAATACAGGTCGATCATACCTGGAATTTCTTGCTGCAATTGGTGTAATATTTGATTTCACGAAACTGAAAGAAACTCATTGCCCCCTCGCTTTCTGGTACACGGTCGCGAGCACCCAGCCCGGCCCGAACACGAGCCCGATGTCCGCCACGATGCTCCAGCCCTCGGCCACGAGCGGCAGCAGCCACCAGCACAAACCGAGTCCAATGGCGATGCCGAGCAGGGCCATCATGAATTGCCCCGGATATTCGGCCGCGGCCGATAGCATGATTTTCCAGTCTGGCAGCGATGGCCACGCCGCCAACGCGACCGAGAAGAGCAGCACCCAGAGCAAGAATGCCAACGCGGGATCGGCGCCCGATGCTTGCACGGCCGTGATGCCCCACGCGATGAGCAGCAAGAACAAGAGCCCGCCGGCGAGCGGGGCGACCGTGATGGCGATGGCGGGAAAGGCACTCTTGGGACGATCGGGATCGACACTGCCGCTGAAGCCAGCGAACTGCTTGCCGATCCATTCCACGCGCAAGAACGAAACGGAGTGGATCTTGACCCGGAATAGCAAGCAGCCGACGATATGGCCGAGCTCGTGCGCCATGATGCCTGCGATGCCGACGACGGCACACGCTTTGCCGAGTCCGCACGCCTTGAGCAGCTCGTAGGTAACCGTGCAGCTCGCGATGAGCACTAAGAATTCGATGATCATGTCTTGAGTGCGTGGCAGATCTTTTAAAGAGAAAAAAAGTAGTACTGGAAATGATAAGGTCCAAGGAAATCATACCTGATTACAATAATCTGGAAAACTTTATTTTCGTTTATTAAGCACGTCCAGAATCTTAAAACCAAAAATATACCGAAGATGAAATTGATTGATTCGATATTTAATTAATAATTAATAATAATTATGAAAGCTCGATCATTTGTACTGACCCGTCGCCTGTGGTCATCGGGTGAAATGCGTGGCTGTTGAAAAAAGAGTGGTCTTTAATAATCCTGGCACGTTTCTCATTCGTGGTGACACCCGATCATGTCGTTTCGCAAGCAATGGGAACCCGTGCTCGAAAAGATCGCCAAGCGCCTCGCCTTCGATGAGATCGACGTTCTAAGCCAGGGTCAAGTGACCGCGCATCATTTTTATTGCACGACCGTTATGGACGTCGCCCGCCACCTCCGGCAGTTCACGAGGGCGAAAGATGAGCAAGGCCAGCACGACGTGCTCAAGATCTTGCTCAAGTATTACCGGTACGGCCGCCGGGGGAAGTTTGAGATCAAGCACGGCCGATACCGGCTCGACATCGCAGTCGATGACGGACGGCTCGTCATCTCGGTGAAGACGATCGTGGACGTGACGGTCGAGAAGGTGCAAGAGAAGGCATCGATGGTCCTATCGCTCAAGCAAGAGAAGAAATATTCCGCGGATCGCGTCTGGATTGCGTATTTCTACAAGTTCAAGGGGCAGGCCAGCCCTAAGAAAGCATGCAAATACTTATTATGCTGGATCGACATTGATATATCGGGCGTCGTGGACGTTCAAACCCTCAACCAGGATTTGATAGCGATGGTGCAAAAGACCAAGACGGCGGTCGCCGGAAAGCTCGGCGTGGATGACAAGATCATCATTCCCGTGGATAATATCATGCTTGTCGAGGAATTGGAAAGAGAAAGTAAGGAAAAAGATGATCTACTCGGAGCCAAGGATGAGTTACTCGAGGCCAAAGATGACGTGATCGACAAGCTCGAGCAGGAAAAAGCAGAACAAGGTCGGGCGATTATCGAGAAGGCCAAGACCATCGACGAGCAGACCAAGACCATCGACGAGCAGACCAAGACCATCGACGAGCAGACCAAGACCATCGACGAGCAGACCAAGACCATCGACGAACAGACCAAGACCATCGACGAACAGACCAAGACCATCGCTGATTTGAAAAAGCGTATCGGTATGAAATGACCTAGCTCATGGTATTTTCAGGATCTGTTGATTATCCAGCATTCGCCATCGGGTCGAGCGTCACTCGCATTCGCCAATGCGATTGGTCATTGAATAACTGGAATAAAAATCTCGTACCTATTCATATGAGCAATTATGACCGGATAATTTTTTATGCCATAGTGGACAAGTCAAGTTGGTTTACGGGATTAGTTAAACAACTTCTAAAGAAGATAGCTCGGAATATAATCAAAAATTGGGTTTCAACTATTGGTATATCCTTCTTGATGTGGGGAATATCATCCATTATTGGGATCGCGATTAATATCTTCACTGGAACGCCGCAAGAGGGTGCCTGATTTAAATGAAAAATTATAAAATACTCCATTCCCAAGAAATTGCTTTAACATATTGTTATTCTGATTTTATGAATAATTTGGGGCCAAAAGTTGTCCCACTTTTCATGGCCCTCTTGTTTTTCCCTTGTGCCCTATCAGGATTCAAAATTTGCATCATCACTTTGGCGTTGTGGTTATTCTTTTTGTCATTTTCGGTAGGAATCTCTCTACCTTTGCATATAATCACCATTGATAAGGAACAGATGCTCATCCAGAAAATAACCCGATTACGACCTTTTAAAAACTCAAAAACGAGAACGGTTAGATTTGATGGGATCAAACGAATACTCGTCGCGTATAGTGCCACGCGCCGAAGAACTGGTGTTGCAATGACGTATTTAATTCTTGTTTTGTTTGAAAATGATTTTATTGAAATTTTTGAAAATATCAACTTAAAAATCGTCGAATCGCTTGCAGATAAAATCTTCAAGTTGTTACCTCAAGATATGATAGAAAATGAAGGAAGATTAACAGAATTTAGCCAACCTCGCTTCAAACCTTGGAATGAGCAGCCTATTTCTCCCGAATACAAAATATATGGTGAAATAACACTGTTTCTTTCTGTCTTCGGAGCACTTTTTCAAAACCTTTTCACGCTCTTATTGATTTACGATTATCCGCCTAGTATAATTGTAGGATTTTTCTTAACAATTGTACCGGTCATCCTTGGAATCGTAGCGATAAAGAAAAACAAAAAAGTTAATTATAAACTCTCGCTTGCTGGAATTTTCATCTGCATTACTTCCATTCTTATTAATTTTATAATTATGCGGATGTTCCCTGTATGCTAACTGCATCAAACTTGTTAATCGTTAAGTTCGTTAAAGATTTTATTTTGAACTTTGTTATTTCAATTGTGATGGG
>JAUQYW010000269.1 GCA_030587525.1 Candidatus Sigynarchaeota archaeon
ATCAAGGCAGCATTCCACGATGGTACAACGGGTAATGACGAGACGCTTTATGAATTTGATTGGTACGATGCAGATCAAAGCGGCACGACGGATTTCACGTCCGGTAGCTATGATGATATGCACTCTCGTAATGTCGTTTTACGGCTTAAAGTGAGTGACAGCATCGAGGACAATCCCGTGTATCGGCAACCGGCCTTCGTTTCCGGGTATTTGAACGTGTATGACGTCGTGGGACAAGTCGCGGGCCAGTATCAATATGAATATCTCGGGCAATACACGCGCAAGATCACCCTCATCATCACGCCATGGCATTACCAGCGGTTCAACACCTACCGTCAATTGTCAGTGCCGAGCGGGGCAACATCTTTGACCTATAAAACCCCACAGTTCACGAGCGGTAGCCTTGTCCTCAACGCGAACCCGGGAACATCAGGCGCGCTCGTTGATTCCTTGCTCGTGCAGTACCGGAAAGCAACTAGCTCGAAGGACATCGTGATCGGGAACTGGGATCAGATTATCGATACAGCAACCTCTGATTCTTCTGACACCGATCCCATGCATTTGAACCAGACCCACGGCGTGCATTTACACGACGTGGATAACATTCTCTTGCGGTCATTGTATGACGTAACCGATTTCAAGGGCGCTACTGGCACATCATATTCTGTCAGATATGACACGGGCTTCAATACCCATTCAATGATGTTTAACCCGGGAGATGTCAGGGCCAACTCCGTGGGGGCAGGTACCAGTTGGCGCGTTGCAAGTGACGATCACCCACTTGTCGCCGTTATACCCGACGCGCTGCCATCGCTTCGTGATCTCTCGTTGCTAACGGCGCCATACACAGGCAACTTGGGCGAGGCCGACGAGATTTATGTCGATGTGTACCCGAACCAGCGCGTGCCCGTGGGTCGTGATGACTCATTAAACGCTACTTATGTCACGATTCCCGATTTCGACCATCGTTTCTCGACCGCACCTAGCGCGTTCCAATTCGCCAGTTCCGACCTGGATGATGGCAAGCTTACCTTCCCACTTACAGGTTCATTGTGGACAGATCAAGGCCGCACGGAGCGCGCCGAATATTCGTTGAAATTCAACGTTCCTGCATGGTACGTTGACTGTGGCGCGTGGGCATGGGAGACATCGGTGAGTATGTACCATGGTAGTTATGGCACACTGTACAGTGCTGCCCCGGATTCGATCTTGCCAACATACAACGGCGCGGGTGAGATGGCACGTCGCACTTGGCTTATCTACTTGTATGACATGGCTTCGTCCTACGGTTTCACTTACATACCGGAACAACCAGAGGAATTTGTCAGTTATTATAATGCATGGGATGTAACCAGCCCATCCTCGCCAATGTACAAATTCGAGGAGACAAGGCACCGTATCGACGTGATGATCGATGTCAAGGACGATGCCAGAACCATCGCAGGAAAGGTCTATGCAGCCTTGATCAACAATAAGGAATTCATGGCAAGCTCCTTCATCAAGGCGGAGCGGGTCGCGGACACCATCACTTTCACGCAAGAATATGGGGGCACGGTCGTCTATGGCGGGCAGACCTACACCCCGTTTCTCTATTCACCAGATGGCCCTATCGGGCCATATGCACTCGGTCAATACACGACTGTCAAGGACGGGGTCGGTGATCCCGAATACAAAGATGACGGATTCATCAACGAGCTCGACGATTACTTCGGTTACACGCTCGTTATCTCGGGCAAGAAGGACGGGGCAAGCGCATGCGTGAACTTGAGCGTGTCAGCGTGTGACACGCAGGAGCGGACGCTCACCTACATCGCATCGTCCTCGACCTTGACGGATGATTACTTGGATGGCAATGGGCGATTTGATGCGACCAAGATCAAGGCAATGCAGACGACGGATATGGATTTAATCTTTGCCGTTGATAGGCACCGGGAACCCACGATGCAAGCTTGGTTCAAGATGCCGGGCGTCGTGTATTCCAAGCTCACGCACCCGTCCACGACCGCGCCTGACTGGAGCATGTATCCGCGCTTCGGGTATCAGGTCACTGCATCGAACGGGTCCGCTGTGTACAAGGCATCGATCACGCTCTATACGCGGAATGACGCGGGAAGTTTCTCGTGGGATGGCCTCAAATACCGGGCCTATGGCGTGTACGAGGATTATTTTGACAACAAGAGTACCATCGTAGGTGTCCACGATATCTCGAATGCGTTGGGTGTAGCGCCATCCACGATCGATTTGATCGGTGTCACGATCACGTGGAAGACCAGCGATCCAACGGCGCAAGAATCTTGCCCCGTCGCGTTTTCGGGCATCTGGTTCGAGCACGAGACATCCATCGCCGATATGATCATCAAATGGCATGATATGGTGGATATCGATAACGATGGGGAATTAGAAAGCAAGCCCGACACGGTCTTGCCACTCATCTCGGAACCGCTTGGGCTTGCGAAGACGTGGCAATCTGCATCATGGGAAGGCCTCGTTGAACGATCACTACCATCCGACCACATCTATTCCAGCGCGATAGAGCGGCTTATAGAGGGTGACGTGAAGGAGATTGCAATAGTGTCCAAAACCAGTATCGATTTGAGCCAGGTCATCATCTCGCGGTCGAACATCGTTGGCGGATACTTGAGCGCGGTGCTATACGAGAAATGTTTCAATACATTCACCAATCTCGAGCAAGCATTGCAATATAAGCTGGGGGCTATGGCAGTTCGGCCTATGACTCCGGATTGGGATGAAGGTACGGATTGTGTCTTGACGGATCGATATGACGATTTCGTACTCGTTGATTGTTTTGACCGTGATTATTCCGCTGATTACTACGATACCAACATTCAATATTCGGACACTGAACTCGATCCTGTGTTTGCATGGAATATGCACGTTAGTAGCATCGCTGGGGTAGTGACTGGTCAATCCGTATCAGGGCGGAGCGACGTCACGGGCGTGCCTGCTTTGGGCACCGTGGTAGGAACTTCGATCGCCGGTTCGAATAAATTCATCACCGTAGTGCCGACTAATGGTATGTTCTTCGCGGCAGGAACTCTCACGCTGAAAAAAACAGGTCTGGCAGATGTAACATGCCAATTGCTGGAGAAGCCGGAGGCGGTGCCTTTTCTCGATGGGAATAATTCAATGACTGGATATGATCTTGATGGAAATGGCATCGCGGAAGTTGTCGTCATGGATTATTCGATGACGAGTTTCTCTACCGGGGACGACGTTTCGGTGCAACAGCGCTACGTGGCGCATGAGATCCGGGTCGATTCGAATCAAGACGGGGCTTACGACGTCGTGCGAACTGACTATTCACGCAAGGCTTCGTCCCCCGTTCTTAACGCGTTCTTAATCAACTGGAGTGATTCGAAGCATGCATGGGAGTATGTGTCGTGGAAGTACAACAAACACGAGCCAACGTATGGCTACACCACGATGATGGATATGAATTCCGATGGTACATTCGAGATGATCGAGGACAACGTGGATGAATGGCCGGACAAGCCAATACCGGGGGTGTCTGTCGATGTTGACGAGTATTGCACGCGGACATTCGAGACCCATTACATAACACGTCGCACGCAAGTATATGACCCATTCCAAGGCTCGTTTATTAGCGATGAGAGTGAGGCGATCATCGATATACTTGTCGAACGCACCTTTATCTACCAGGATTATGATGGTTCACATATATACACGATGGAATGTATCCCATTCGAGGATGTGCCGGTGATTGTCGACACGCGTACCTATCTTGCGAAAGACTTTTGGGTGGACCTGCACGGCTCATTATATTTTGTCGATGATGGGTCGGGCAATTACGGCATGGCATTCGTGTTCACGCACGATAGCTATAATCAGTTCGATGCTCAAGGCAACCGGGTTCCGATAGCTATTGGTGTGGCGTTCGATTACGATTGCGATCATATCATCAACACGAGCCCGGCATATTATAGCTCCAGGAATGGCGGCTTCCGTGACGCGTTTTTCCCGACAGCATGGATGTTGCCAGCGGATCGCAATCCCGTCGATTTTACACAGATGATCTATGACGAGGCTTGGCGTGCATACTCGGAGCGGCTGGCAACCGATGCGCTATTCTGGGTCGAGCAAGTGGTGAACACGGCAATGCAGATCTTGATCATGACGGTTTCGGCAATCGTGACCGGAGTCGTGTCGTTCTATGCATCACCTCCTGTCGGCCTGGTTGTTGGTTTCTGGGTCAACATGGGATTGAACTACCTCTGGAACCAATTTTCTCGCAATCTCTGGGCGAATATCGACAAGTTATTACACAAAGCCCAGCCAAAGGGCTTGGAATATGCCAAGGAGGAGCAGATCACTAATAGCCTTTCTTGGATCACTAATTGGGGAGAATTAACCCGTATATACCCATACATGTCCGTAACCGTTGATGCAATTGGCTGTGCAGCGGCGTTTAACAAGGATCCATACTGGAACTATGCAGATATCGTTGGAGTCGGCATCAAAGTGCCGATTTATCGCCCGTATGTTTTTAGCCTTTATAGTTGGACAGGTTATACCGATGCAGATTATCAGCGGTTATCGACGGAGGAGATGCACGCCTGGCACGACGTGTACCGGAGCAATGGCACGGTATCGACGGAAGCACCCCTCGTCGTCGTGCAGAAATCGTTGCAGCCCAATATCGGCACGCCGAATTGGGAAGTCGTCAATTTCGAGGACATCACGGGCAAGGGAGAATATAAGTGCGGGGATTCGTATGAGTTCAAGGTAACGCTCCAACTCCATATCCAGGATCGATCCTCGCTTTTCTTCGTGGTAATGCTCCCCACCGTGTACACGGGCACGCTGGAGTTCTCGCGACAATCGGTCATCACACCACTTTTTATTTCCATTTCAAGTCAAGATTGGGTT
The DNA here is from genome assembly GCA_030587525.1 of Candidatus Sigynarchaeota archaeon. GTDB lineage: Archaea > Asgardarchaeota > Lokiarchaeia > Sigyniarchaeales > Sigyniarchaeaceae > Sigyniarchaeum > Sigyniarchaeum tengchongense. The sequence goes on from JAUQYW010000269.1 coordinate 4,909, forward strand.
GATGGCAAGGTCTTCACATATACGATCGCGGGCAAGATCACGCAGGATAATGCCGTGTTCACCATTGACCCACTCACGGTCGATCCAAGCACCGGTGATGTGACCCAGATCTTCCATTATAGCGATATTTCGACGATGTATAGCGCGGAGACTTCATTGCGGTACTTCACGAACGGGAGGCTTCAAACCATTCTCCCAGTTGTGGACGAGAAGGGACGATTCGGTCTCGAAGCATTCCCCGCGTCGCCCACGCTGCCCAATTTCTACCGCAACAGCAGTTCCGAGCGTCTTGCCATTCATGATTCGCTCAACCGGATCGTGATTCACGATTGGCAACAAATCTCCCATGGCGAGCTTGCAGAGCCTGTCGATTACATGTACCAGGTGGATTATGGCATCACAGCCTTGCTGTCGCATTACTCGTACGTGTTGTCGAAGGCGAGCGAGACTAACTTATTTAGCCCATTCCTCGGAGGCGATATTCGCATCTGGGCAGCTGAAGGGGCAATCGAGTTCGTCAATGTTTTGGCCACGACCATCGGATCAGCAGCGCTCATGTCGAAGATTACGAGCATTCTTGAAGCTAAGGGCTTCGCCTTGACAAAGACAATCTACGACAAGGAACTCGGCCAGTCCTACCCAGTGAGCCAGCCTCTCGTGCTTGGCGAAAACTGGGGGCAGGAGTTTTCCAAAGCATGGGCCACGGGTAGTTCCTGGAAAATGTTCTTGTTTGGGCTGAAAGTGGTCTACAAGTTCTTCGTAAAGGAAGAGCTTGATGAATTATTCAAGGAAAAACTCGTGAGTGACATGCTGCGACTGATGGGTTTCCCCGACGATTTTTGTGAATTCATGGGAGAAGCCGCATGGTCGCTCGGAGAGCTTAACGAGGCTACCAGGGATATGCGAAAGCAGATGAGGGAGAGCGCCATAGCTCGCCGTCGTGCTTTCAATGATTGGATCATGAATGCGAGACAAGAGGCTGAGCAACAGTGTGACTTTGAAGAAATGCGGGCATCTATGCTAGAGCGTCAAGCTAATGACCCGTCGGATATGAGGCATATGCAAGAGGAACAACAGAAAGGAATGAGGCTGGAGGACAAGGCCCAGATACAGGCCGAGCAAGAAGCCAGAAACATCTTGACGACGAATAATTTCGTGCAAACCGTGCTCAACAAAGCAAACCTCATCGCCAAGGCCTGGAGGGAAGGTCATCTGGCCCAGACGCTACACACCATCTTGCCAAAAATGGTCTCGAACGTGCAGATGACTGCATTTGATCGGTACAGTGCCGTCGCAGCGCACCAGGGTGCTGCCAACATTATCGTGAACCTCATCATAGACCAGATGCGTGCTGTAGCGGAATATAATGACCAATGCGCGAGATCGTTAAATATTCTTAACCCCAGCGACCGGATCAAGACGTATGATTTCTTGAACAGTCCTGCCTTGAAAGCATTGCTCGGCGTCGATGCTGATTGCAAGATCCAGATGAGCTTGTATGGCACGTCGGCTGCACCCGGCGAAGTTAATGATCTCGGTTGGTGGTCGGTTGAAGAGCTTGACGAGTATGAATATGTTTCGCAGACCCTTATTAACAGAATCGAGGAGGCAGAGACCATTGATTTACACGATCCGACAAACCGTGAAACTACAGAATCTCTGGGCCGCCAGATTGGCAATATGGAGATAATTACGCAGAAATTAAAGGATGCCATTGGTAAACTACCGCTTTCCGTGCGAGAAGCCATAAATCACGCGCAGAATCTACAGCCGCGACGTCAAGCATCGCAACAGCGACAATCATATATACCCACCGACAATCCAGTTATGGAGTTGTTAATGCAACTCGGTCTTTATGAGGATATAACTTCGATGGGTGTTGACATACAAGATCTAGCCGGGGGGAATGCTATTGAGCGTGAAAATCATGCCCTCGCGCTGGAAAAGCGCATCAAGAATGACGGCGAGAAAATTAAAAAATTCTCTCAACTTTTTGATATGCTTGTCGAACTGAAGACTCTCTATGAGCGCCTAGTTAAGGGCGATAGTGGTTCGCAGCTTGGTCAGTTTCTTAATCCTGTCTTATTTGGAAAACAAATTCCGGCCACATTTGAAGATTTCTTGCTAGCTGGTTGCTCCAAGTCCTTCTCTATGCGTGATCTGTTCGGTTTTGTGCAAGGTGCTCCCGGGAAAGTATCTGTACAGAAATTGTTGTTTGTTTGGGCTATGTTGGCAGCAGACATCGGTATGAAGCAAGCAGACAGTTATTACAACCGTATGCGAGATGCAATAGTCCAAGCGGGAAGTTTGGCAGCTCGGGCTAACGGGCTGAGTACTATACCGAGTATATTCTTCGATCAAGGAGTACAACCATCATCTTTAATAACTGGGCCCGTTACTGATGCGGATCGAGAAGCGAGTATAGAAAGCTTAGGGGGGCTGCAAGATGTGTTTACGAACTATGCGGGCGAGCGCAATTCGAAAGGATCTCCTGGACGCCACAATAATATGTTCACAGCTTATTTCCAGGTCTTTGGTGAGTTTATTATGACTGGTACTGGTTTACTTGGAGAGTATTTTGGATCGGAAACGCATATGACACAAGAGACGATCATCAATCCTCGCACGAGAGCAGATCTGGAAGCTGGTCAGCGTTATCCTGGACAACCCGATGGAGTTCTCCATAGAGTAATGGAAGGCAAGAACGGCAAGGGTGCGATTACCAGAACTATGTCCATGGATGCTATTCTGGATATGTCTACACTCCTTGGTTGGACTAATGGTCAGCGTATGAGTAGTAGCCGATATGGAGAAGGCGCTATGATATTAACGCCTGGACAGATACTTGTTAATAAAATTATAAAGTACACGAGGGCGGGCAGCTTATCCGTGGCAATGAAATTATTAGCGATCGTGACGTTGGCGGATCCTAGCTTACTCACCGAGGATTCTGATTTGTTTAGGGCATTGAAAGATCTTGACTTGGATGAGGCTCATGTCGCATTCAACTCGATCGAGAAGGTTGGTCGCGTGTACAGGACACAGTATACTTCGCAAGTGCCTATGCATGCGATTACAATGGGCTATGTTATGGGATTTCTTACTGAGGTGTGGCAAGCCGGAAGGAGTTCTTCGACTCAAGCGGAAATAACATTGAAGATGGTGGACGAGAATTATCAAACTCAAGGAAAATACAAATGTACTTTAGCAGACCTTGTCAGCGGAGTGGATCTTGACGGAACTGTTCATCACCCATCTAATTGGAATGAGGTAACATGGCCGATGATCACGACTTGGCTCTCAACTGTGGGACTCGAGGACTCGACTATCGAAGGCTTGAATATTCTCGGTTTCAAACAACAAGGCCATTTCGAGGTGGACGCTATACACGGGCGTGTTACCTTTGTTAGCGTGTCCAATATTGCCGTGAACGATTATCTCAACAAGCGCGACTCTATGGTTTTCTTTGGTGAAAATGGGAGAGCCATTTGGCCTGGTGTTGGTCGGGTTGCTGACTCAGATCTTACTCTGTTCCATGAAGTTTGTATCGAGACTAATCGGCAAGTAGATATCTTACTCACCGATTTGGCATCGACAGTCAACACGATGTCTATCGATGAAATAATCCAGACCATTAGCCAAACCCGGGGCGGGGGCTTGCTTGACGCAAATTTGCTCTCTATTAGAGTCGGAATAAATCGGTATATGGATCAAGTTCGAGATGCCATTGCTCGATCATCGGGTTGGCGAAGTACACAAGATATTGTGGCAACGATTGCTTGTGGTCACAGTTATAGACTCTCCGAGTATCTCTGGGGTTTCGTTTTGACAATCCCGATGGGAAATGGCTATGTTGTTGTGAAATATAAATGGGCTTCGCAACAATTTACTGTTACACCGAGCGAGGGCTTAAATGTACCTGACGGGCTTCGCAATTATCGATTGTTTGACCCAGCTCTTCCTATCGACTTCGGCGCAGTAGATGTGGTGGGAAATCTTCGTAATGTAGCAAACGATCTGCTGTATAATTTCAATAACAGAGTCGATCGTTTTTCTTGGGGTCTTAGTCAAGTGCAACTTATGCTCACCACGCTGGATGCATATACTCATATTTCCACAAGCCAACAACCTTCTGGCCCTTCAGTAGTGGCCTTGTCCAATCTGCCATATTATACGGATGTATCCCAGTTTGAGCTAGAACTCCAGCGCGTCAATGATCGTGGATTCTTTGATCCGAACGCGCCAACTGCGACTATTATCGACACATACTCGCCCTGGTCACCGAATCTACCACCTACAGCACATTCAACCGTGGTCATCGATTATTGGTTCGATTGGCCAACAACGAGTTACTGGAGCGGTGAACAAATGCGATTTCAAGCGATAATCGATGTAAATACAGGTTATGTCCAGATTTGGGTGATGGCGTGGGACGCGGGTATGCAGCAATGGGTACAATTATCGCAGCTCGCATCCGGTATCGGCATCGATCCAACTGATATCGGAATGCAATACAATCCGGCTAATGCATTCAGAAACGCGGAGATTGTCAACAATGTTTGTGGTCAAGACAATGCTCAAGGATTTACCTTGCCGGATGGTACGGTGGGTTCTTATATCTGGCATGCGAATCGCGTTCTCCCGCCTGGAGTTGACCCCGCTACAGCTGGCAATGTGAAATGGGTGATGGAACTCTCGCGAAAGGTAGGGAGTGTGGAAACTGTTTTCGTGAGATATACCGTGGAGATGCCGGTATTTCTTTCACAACCCACTCAAATAGCAGCAGTCACATGCATCGAGTTTCAAGGAGATCCTTGGAATGCGCCCGTATATTCTCCCGTTGGTCCACATGCGGTACAATCGATTACCGGTTATCTCAAATTTGTCTCGGAATGTCTGGCGTCTATGGAAAAATCTGGTTATGAGATCGAATTCTTAGAGACATCGCCGACATCGGATCCCTTGGGACAATTTGTATTGAAATATGGTAGCTTAGTAATCGCTGATGGTGGAAGGATAACTCCTGCGTTACCTGGTACATATTATCATGGTATTCAGATCGATAATATTTATGGCGATAGCGGGAATGTGATCCTTCACGTCCGGGAGGATGGTGCGCTGAATGCATATAGGTTCCAAGATATCGCTAGATTTAAGGATATTATCAATAAGGCTCGAGGATATGTGGATCTCGCCAATGATCGGGCGCCTGCTAATGTGGCTCGTGCGCCTATGCGGCTCGTTGGATTCGTGATCGATGAAACTGGAATTGTTGGAGCTAGCAGGTATAGATTCAGGATCCAATGGGATGTTTGGGCAGATGTTCAGCATGTGGGTACTCCAGGTTCCGTTAATATTATGATTGGGACGGTGAACGGCTTGTTAGATCCCATTACTGGCGTCATTCATATGGAAGGTGAAGCTCGGGGTAGTGAACATTCCGCATCCATTGGAGAGGTTTTGAGGAGAATAGATTTAGTGCTAGGCAGCACTTCCATCGTGGGTAATCCGGCGATCATCTTCACAGGCTTTTCGGGCCGGCAGATTAATCTCGCGTTGAAACTAGTGACTAATGAGGGCTTGTTAGTCCGCTATTGTTTGGGATATAAAGGTGGGCAATTTGATATCTTTGGTATCTACGTCGGTACTACTGATTGTCCGTTCTTCGAGCGAAATGATTGGCCTTTGGGAATAACGATTGATTCAATTACAGGCCAGAATCCCTTAAATCAACAGAGGATCATAGATTATCTCGCGGATGTTAGGGCAGGGCTTGAGACAGCGGGTGCGACCGGCATAACTTGCAAGCGATATACGGAATTGGGGGCTGATGGGAAACAGCACGAGATCTATCCATCTGGAGGTGTAATTTCCTTTGAGATTTCTGATCTAGCAGGTCAGACCTTTCGCGTTAGAATTGATGCTCGTGATTGTTCCGTAACGCAAGGTGTTTCGTATAAGATTGGAGTAGCCAAGTCGTGGACACGCGTTTCAATTCAGCCAACCTCTGGAGACTCGAATTACGTGGAGAATGATGCAGGTGTAAATTTCGAAGGGTGGTTGGTATCACATGGGAAAACTCTCTCACAAGCAACCTTTACATTATTTGCCCAATTTTTATCGGAATAGCTCGATCTTAATGTAAAAGTTTTCTTCTTTTTCTTTCTTGTATTCTTGTCTCTTTTCTTTCTTGTATTCTTGAGCGGCGAGTAAGGTGGAGACGAGGAAGTATCTCTCGTGTGATCCATCATCTCCAGAAGGGTGTTCGTGACGAGCGTTCATCCTGGGATCGCGGTGACGCGTGATGGATCCTCGGGGCGCGAGCCTGGTTCAGAGAAACTTGCCCGCCGGGTTCCTGGAAGAGGGGGACTCCTCGAGGAGCCCTCCTTATTCGACAAAGTTGACATATTTGTATGTATGGTATTTTTATGATGAATTCGGTTAGAAATTGTGTATTTTTTACCGAATCAAATAGATTGCTGAATCTATCATCATGAATAAAGAAAAAAAGAGCGAAATCGGCCTAAAGAAGCTTATCGATAACGTCTATGACCCTGTTGGAATATCCGCACTCATTGTCGTACCAGGCCAAGACCTTGACCATCTGGCCCTTCACATCTGTATAGTGTGGGTCAAAAATTGCACTGTGCGCGTTGCCGATGATATCCGACGAGCAGATCTCGTCGTAGGTCACGGCGAGGATGCCCTTGAGCGGGCCATCCGCGGCCTCGTCCATCATGGCGTTGATGTTTTCCTTCGTCGTCTTCTCCTTCACGATCGCCGTGAAGTCGATGAGCGATCCAGTCATAACAGGAACGCGTATGGAGACGCCGTTGAATTTGCCCTTGAGCTCGGGGATGACCTCGCCGATCGCTTTCGCGGCACCCGTCGTCGTGGGGACGATGTTGAACGGGGCTGCGCGCGCCCGGGTGAATTCCTTGTGCGCCTGGTCGAGCAAGCGCTGGTCGTTCGTCATAGCATGGATCGTGGTCATCAAGCCGACGTCGATCTTCAGTTTTTCGTGGAGGACCTTCACGACAGGCCCAAGGCAGTTCGTGGTGCAGCTGGCATTGCTCACGATGAGGTGTTCCGGCTTCAAGGCAGCATTGTTGACCCCGTACACGATCGTGACATCGGGGTCATCCATGGGCGCGGAAACGAGCACGCGCTTGGCGCCTGCCTTGATGTGCTTGGATGCATCTTCTTTCTTCCTGAACACGCCGCTTGACTCGATCACGACGTCCGTGCCAAGGTCCTTCTGCGGGATCTTGGTGGGGTCCTTCTCCATGAAATACGGGATTTCCTTTGTCCCGATGATGATCGACTTCTCCTTCGATTGCACGTCGAACATCCAAGGTCCATAGGTCGTGTCGTACTTTAAAAGATAGGCAGACATGTTTGCGGGAACGAGATCGTTGATGCCGACGATTTCAATGTCTGGAGTAGGGATAACCTTCTCATCAGATTCCAGATCAAGCCCTGAAGAGCTCAAACTCTGCCGCTTGTACAGTTCACGCAGGACAATCCTGCCGATGCGGCCAAATCCGTTGATAAAAATACGTTTTGTCATAAATTTTCACCATTATACAATATTGTCGTATACAGATCTTCTGCACGAAGTCATATTTATTTCTTCGCGGGAAACTTGCTGTAACTGCGCTCCAGTGCGACGAAGAGCGGTAACCACTTACCGCTCATGAACTCGAGCATGGCACCGCCACCCGTGCTGATCCACGAGATCTTGTCAGCCTTGCCGGACTTCTCTGCTGCCTCGCCGAATTCACCACCACCGATGATCGTGTATGCACCTCTTGCGGTCGCGGCGACCATCGCGTCGATGAGCTCGGTCGTGCTCTTTCCAAATATCGGTTTTTCGAACATGCCCGGTGGTCCATTGGCGATGATCGTTTGTGCACCCGCAATCTCTTTCTTGAACATTTCCAAGGTTTTCGGGCCAATGTCCATGATCGGTGCGTTGGTCTTGAGGGATTCGTTCCACGGGATTTCGACGCGCTTCCCATCCTTTTCCACGGCGAAATCGACGGGCAAAATAACCTGATCCGCGTGCGATTTCATGAACGGGATGACACCAACTCCCGCCTTGTCGAGATCCTTTTCGAACACTTTTCGGTTCGCGTCGCCGAGCATCTTGCCCATGCCCTCGTAGAGCATTTGGGCAGTGAGACCCGCGACGAGGACCTTGTCCGCGATGTTGTATTCAACGTTATATTTCAATGCCTTGTACTTGTCGAGTGCCTTGGCACCTCCGACGAGGAGGACAAAAGGCCGTTTCGGGTTATCAAGTGCCTTTTTCAAGGCTTCGATTTCCTTCATCACGACGGGGCCTGCGAGGATCGTGGGCCAGCCAACGACCGAGGGCTGGCTCCGGTGTGCCGCGCCGAACGCGTCGACGACGAAATAATCGAACAGGGGCGCCAGCTTCTGGACGAGCTCGGTCTTGGCGCAATCATCGATGGGAACCTCGTCATTGTCCGGCCGGAAGTTGCGCACGTTATCGAGGACCAGCACTTCGCCGACATTAACGGCCTTGATAGCTGCGATGGCCTTGTCGCCTAGGAGGTCATCGACAAACGTCACCTTTTGCGGCTTCAGAATTTCCGCGAGCCGTTCAGCGTGTTGCTTGAGGGGAATGAAATCCTTGTCGCCATATTTGCCTTGGTGGGCAAGAATCACGAGCTTCGTGTCCTTCAACGCCTTGATCGTCGCCGAGGACGCCTTGATGCGAAGGTCGTCCCTCAGCTTTTTATTGTCATCGACCGGCGAGTTGAGATCGAGCCGGCACAAGACTTTCTTGCCCTTCAAGTCGACATCGTAGATCGTCTTGAACTTCAAATCTATCATTCGTTTCACCTTGAAGAAATCTCTGTAGAACCGACTTTTACTGTGTATTGCCGTCTTGTATTACAATGGCGATCGTGTTTAGCAAAGATAAAAATATTGTGAAAAAAATTCACGTGATTCGATCATGCCCGTCACGCGTGCTTTGTTCCAGCGGGATTCCTCGCATTACCACGCGACGCTGGAAATGAGTCAAGAAAAAGCAGAGTTGGCCGGGTTTAATCCTGGGCTTGAATTCTCGCGGGGATGAGCGCGTGATATTTGGCAGCGTAGCAGTCGGCAGATGGCACGACGCGAGCGAGGGTTGCCGGGAACGATTTTCCGAGCGCGGTGTGGCGCGCGCGGGCATCCGGCATGCAATGCTCGCCAGTTGACGAATTACACGCCGTTAGAACCAATCTCGCAAAAAATTCTCGTGTATTGCATAAATTGCTGGTTTCAATGCACCATGCTAATACGCGGCATCGTTCCGATTCGACTTGATGCTATTATCCTTGCGTGGCCCCGAGAGTGCCGAATCGTGCTTTGAGAAAAAAACGTTTAAGTTTTTCGGGGGGAAAAAGATCATAGATTGCCGAATAAAGGTCAATAGCATGATCATCGTTAAAGTGAATAACCAAATTCACCGGATTTTTGTCGTTGATGGCCATAGCCACGTTGGTTTCGATGTTGACTCCGTGAATAACCCGAATCCAATGGCACCATTTGGTACGATCGATTTCTACAAAAAAACCTACTTGGAAGTCATCAAGGTCACAGGCGGTGCACAGTGGAAGTTCAACTCCCGCGGCGTCAATTACGAGTTCCAGATCGTGCCGAACCCGCCCGTGTACGAGATCTTCAAGCAAGCCGCGAGCATGGCCGAGCAGTACAAGCAGATGATGGAAAAGCTCGAGAACTCGTGGATGTTCGATTACGGCGTGTGCTTCCCGTTCCAGGACAAGTATCGTGCCGACAAGCCTGAAGCACTCTACCGGGCCAGCAACGAGCGCATCTCGCAAGTCGTCACGAAATTTCCCGTCTCGCTCAAGATGATCGGGTATTGCCGCGTGCATCCCGACGAGGGCCAGAAGGCGCTCGATGAAATCGCGCACTCAGTGACCGTGAAAGGCTTGCGCGGCCTCAAACTTCACCCGCGTTCCGAGCAATGGCTCGATCACATAAACTCGCAGAACGCGGTCAACGTCTTGGCACAAGCCGCGAAGTATTCCCTTCCCGTCATCTTCGACACGCGTGGCAAGGAATCGATCTACCACGTGCACGATCTCACGAAGGCTGCGAAGTCGTATCTGGAACGCAGTGCCCCCGCGCTGGTGCCGCACCTCAAGGTCATCATCGGCCACTGCGCTGCCGGGAATTTCGATGACGCGCGCACGTATCAAGCTATATCGGACACGAACAATTATGGCGAGCTCTCCATGGTCCGGTCGCCCGAATTTGACCAATTCATCGTGGATTTTATGAAGAAAAGCCCCGCGGGCAAGAATTGGTCGCAGCACATCATCTTCGGCAGCGATTTCCCGTACTTCTTCGAGCGCCACGCGAAGGACATCATCAGCTTCTTGCTCACGAAGCCCTTCTTTGATGCGGGTGGGACCATCGAGGACGTCAAGAACATCCTGGGCGGTAACCTGCTGCGCATGCTCCCCGATTACACGCTCCCCCAGAAGCAACCGACCCCCATCCCGAACCCGGTCGCGGTGCATGCCAAGGATTCAAGCGCGGGAAAGGCAATTGAAGTCATCTCGCGGGTTATCGTGAAGATCATCGAGGATCAGAGCGTCGACATAACGAAGATCATGCCCATGTTCCGGGACAACTTCAACTCGTCGCGGAACGAGTACTTGATGGGCACCCGGTTTAAAACGGATGGGCAGCAGAAGGACGTGCTGATGATGTGCATGAACTTGATCGGCGACGATATTTACGCCCTGGGCCCCATCGGTTCCGATGGCACGTGGAACAAGTTCGGTTACTCGTATTTTGACCAGGAAGGCATCGCAGCCCTCAAGGGATTCACCACCGTGAACATGATCGACAAGCCCGACGAGGCGTGGAAGCTCATCAAGACGATGTTCACGGAGACCAAGCAAGAGCAGAAGAAACTCGCCCCGATCCGGCCACCAACGAAGCCCATGAAAGGTGGGCCGCCAATGGCTGCGAAGCCGGTAAAGCCTATGAAACCCGGGAGCGCATGAATTGGCAGAACAACGTGGTCTCGAATTTCAGGATTTTTCCTCTTTTTCAATTTAGAAGTTCAATATTTCTCAAAAACAATTCAAAAACAAGAAATACGCTGCGAGAACTGTTTAATCACGTATGGTCTCGAGCTGCGATACGATCCGGTAAATTTGGGTTCGCACGTGCACGGGGCAGTTTGGATCCACGGAAACATCTTCCAAACGAGAAATCGCATTGCTCGCACGGACCGCTGCCGTGCCTTTCCCTTTATGAAGGTCGTTCAAGGCTTCATCGGCACATTTTCGAATGTTTCTTGGTACTGTATTGTTTTCCGATATTTTCTTCAGCATAAAATCGATCTGCGTTATTGCCTGCTTGTTATCTTCGGCCATGGGCACCACCAGAAGGCTTGACCAAAATTAATTTACAATTGTTTTTAATGAAGCGATTTAAAAAAGTGATTCGGTTTTTGAAAAAAATGCCATGAAAAAACGCCATTGCACAATTATTCTTGAAGAAATACCATGGCACACGACATTATCATCAATTCAGTTTCGTGTGTTGATCTCGATACGGAATTTCATCTTATTCAAAAATAATCCGAAAAAAAAGAAGAAATATATTTTTTCAAACGCCCTTTCTAAGATTTGCAGCACAATTACCGCAAAAGACAGCTTCCGGCAGGTTCACAGTGCCACAGAATGGGCACGTGATACATTGTCCTGGCAACGTCGTGTTGGATCTAGCCTGCGGGTTTTCTATATCCCACCAAGGTATAGAAGATTGGCTCGTGGGAGGAGGGGGAGGATTGTAATAGCTGGTCACGGGTGGCCGATGATATGAATTCGATGGACTCTGACTGCCAGCTGACCTTGTTATCCAATAAATAATGGGAAGGACTATGCCGAGAATTGGTAAAACCAAGATGAAAGAATAATAAAAAAACATCCCAGTAGCAAACATTTGTATCAAGCACACCACTGAAAGGCAAAATATACCGCAGCTTCCATTCCCCCTTCTACGATAATAATATGGCATTCAAAGCACCTTTTAGTATATTTGTTAGTAGAATAATTCGGGGAATGAGATATAAACCAATATGTACGGTAATGGGCTAAGATTCTATACATCTTATATTAGAATTTGCCGTTTAAATGGTATAAAAAAGAGTATAAGCATAGCAAAATGCAAACACGTTGTTTTCTACACGTTTCCTTTAATCGTGCGTAATGGACTGGAACTTTCATAAAAAAAACAAATATTCTACACGTTTTTTCGGAGAGCTGCAGCGCAGTTCCCGCAAAAGGCTGCGTTTTGCGGGTTCATCGCGCCGCAGAACGGGCATGCGATGCCTTGCGCCGCGGGTGCACTGGGCGTGACTGGGAGGTTTGCGGGTGCCACGTTGCCCGTCTCCCATGCCGGCACCGGCGCTTGGCTCGTTGGCGGGTTGTAATATTGCGGTGTGGGCTGTCCATACGAAGGCGACTTGCTTGGCCTCGAGCCTGCCGACGCCTTCACGACCCAGTAGATGATGGGAATCACGATGCCGATGATCGCGAGCACCACCAAGCCGAGCAAGCTCGACTGTATGATTTGACCAGTGCCGATCAAGATCGCAAGAATCATGACTGCAAAGCAGAATAAACTGCAGCTACAGTTGGATCTCCTTCGATAATAGTAGTAAGGCATAAGGGTCACTCTCAAAGTGTTATGTAATCTTCAGCATCGGGGTTTTAAATACACATGCTTGATCCTCAAAGCCCCCAGATCAGAAGTATATCTTATCCGCACATCAAACTTGTCAAGGACCGCTGGGGGAGTTAGGATTCCAGTGAATGATGATCCGGCGAAAAATAACGTTATTCACATTCCTTTCCGGAGACTAGATGCGCAATTACCACAAAACGCAGCTTCCTGTGGATTCATGGCCCCGCAGAATGGGCACTTTATGCCTTGCCCCGCGGGTGCAACGGGTGTGATTGGAGGGCTTCCCGTCTCCCATGCCGGTACCGGTTGGTTCGGGGGCGGGTTATAATATTGCGGCGTGGACTGTCCATTCGAAGGCGCTGTGCTTTTCTTCGAGCGTATCGAGGCTTTCACGATCCAGAAGATGATGGGAATCACGATGCCAAGAATCGTTAGTATAACCAAGGGGAGCATGGTCGGTATAAGGATTTGACCAGTAGCGGTTATGATGATAAGAAATATGAGTGCACAGCAAAATATATCGCAGCTGGGGTTGGTTCGCCTTCGATAAGCATAGGTCATGATATTCGCTCCGTTTAAAGTGCTACTTTAATTTCAATATAGGAGTTAAAAATATACATTCTTGATCTCCAATATGGTCGGATTAAAGGTGTAACTTAAAAAAAGGTTATGAAAAAAACGGAAAAAGGAAATAAATAAACAAGCTCGGCATTCCGGGATTATTTTGCATCCCATTTGCCCTTGGCACGCAATTGCTTGGCGATTTCCTTGGCTCTCTCCTTTAAAGCCACGTAATCGGTCTTGGCGACGCGATTCAAGGGAATCGTCGCAGGTTCCAAGATTTCATAGTGGCTCGGACGCTTGTACGATGCCATCTCGTTAGCCGCTTTTTCCAGCTCCTCAACCTTGAGGACCGTGTCCTTCGTGGCTTTCTCGACAAAGGCCATAATACCTTCCGTGAACACCTCGTGCGGGACACCCACGATGGCGATGTTGCCCACCTTCCCCTTGAGCTGCTGCTGGAGAAAATCTTCGATCTCTGGCGGGTATACTTGGTATCCCTTGGGCTTGATGACGAACTTGCT
>JAUQYW010000272.1 GCA_030587525.1 Candidatus Sigynarchaeota archaeon
CCTGCAGATATTCGTGATGGAAAACTGCTGCTTCAATTCTTTCAAGAAGATCACGGATGAGAGCTGCCCGCGAATGATGGCGTCGAGCTTCCCCGCCTTGAAATCCTCGATGATAGCCTTTTCAGGAACGTCGTGGCGGAAGGATTTCACGTGGACCCGTCCCGGCACCTTGAAGTCGCCGGATGACGAGTAAATCGCCACGTCCAAGGCTTGCTCGGGTATGTGCCCCTTCAATTCGGCAAGTGCTGCGGTAAGTAGATTCGTATCCTGCAATCCTATTCCGACCCTGTACGCGGGGGCCTTGGCAATGCGGATGGAAGCGGCAACGTCATCAAGAATTTTTTTGAACACGAGCGGTCGACCGTTCACTCAAACCATCGGTTTCTGGATAGCGACTCTTACTATAGGGTAGTTACGACTGTTGATGTCTTTTTCCCGGCGAATATCCATCGATACAGGTAATAGACACCAGCCGCGAAACAAACCACGCAACATACGGACATATAGACGATCGCAGCGAGTTCTGATGCCGAGCCGATGTAGGAGAGCAACACTAGCAAGGCATCGTAGATGCCGTGGATGAAGATCATGAGGTTCAAGTTCTTGGTTTTCGTGTAAATTGCACAGAATACCATGGAAAGGTAGAAGTAAGGAAAGAACATGTACGGAAGCAAACTCAGCTCTACGAACCCGCTGGTGACGTGAACGATCGTGAACATTAAAACCGATATGAACCACGCATTCCGCTCGCTGGTGTGCGCTTCCAAGCCTTGCTGGGCAAAACCGCGGAACAACATCTCCTCGGTCGGCCCGATCACGAGCAGCATGGAAGCCACGAGCGCCATGAACTGGAACGGATCTTGCGGCGTGATGGACTGATCAAGGCCTGCAAGGGGATCGCTCGCGGGAATCAACGGGGCCCAAATCGCGTCGTTGAGAATGACCACGAGGAATTGGAAGCCAACCATAGCCACCGCAAGGAAGGTTGAAAAGCCAATATCCCTGGCAAAGCGGGGCCACCCGGTCTGCCCCCTTGCCGGCTCCCCGAAATACGGGCGCCAACCAAGCAGCATAATCCGCTCCTTGAAGGATTTCCGGTATTTTTTCAGCACGACGATCGGCGGAACGATGAGCCCAAATTCGGTTAGTGATAGAAGCGCGGTCGACCACGGATTGAGCAGTAATTGCACGATCAATTGTTCGAGGGCCGTAGGGTCAGATAAGTAGGGTTCTGGATTTGGAGCGATGACGGCAATCACGATAATGACCGGAATCATAATACCGAATGCCAATAATAGCAACATGCCGAGGACCACACCCAGGACCGACCATTTTGCCGGCCAAAGCGCCCGTCCCGTGAGAAGGTTCGAATCTTTCGATTGTTGTCCAGGGGTTCTTGCCGCGTTGATCACGGCACCGCAGAATGGGCAGTAAACCGACCCTTGCTTGAGGTAATTGTCCACGTCGTTGTTACAAAACTTGCATCGAACGGGGGTTTCGCCTGTTAGGTTAGGCATCGATGCTCTGCCCATCCCCGACGCGTCATTCGGTTCCATTGCCGGTTCCTCGATTTATTCGATTAACATTCGTTGATATAAGGATTCTACCAGATACGCCAATAAAAATCTTCTACTGAGGGAAAAAAATGAACCGAGAGTGACAGCCGTGACAAGCAGGCGAGAAAAAAATCCGCGATAATCAACAGATCCCCGTTTTAATGCGCAAACCGCGCGTCCAACTTCGCTTTTTTGACCGATTGGACCTTGATAAAACCGAATCGCTCGAATTGAAGCATATCTTCGGCCTTCACGTTCTGCAAGTTCAGCTCGCCTTTCCCGGCGAGCATCTTGCCATCCGGCATCATGATTTGCACGTTGATATGGTTTTTCGCGTCGCTATCGACCCAATGAATGACCGGCGCTTTTTGATTGCGGGCGACGTCGAGCTCCTTGGAATGGTAATGCACGCGAGCGAAATCGCCGTTCTCGATCGACACGTTGAACAAGTCCTTCAGCCGGATGAGCGTGGTTCCCTGGATAGCCTTGTACTTGGCCGCATCGGCCTTGGAAATCAGCAAATTCTTTTTCCCATCCTTCACGGTTATCGTGATCTTCCTGCTCCCGAGTTTCTCGTTGAGAGGGTTGACCAGTGGCTCCGCGGTGTAGGTGACGTTGGGAACATCGAGCACCGTGATGATTTGCGGGTCGTCGACGAAAAAGTACCGGTTCGAAATCGGATCGATCAGCTTTTGATTTTCCGCGTATAGGACACTGTACGGGAAATCGATATCCGCCATTTTCAAGCCCATCGACAGCAAGACCGAGCGCAGTGCCTCAGGACGTATCCCACGCTTGGCCAGCGATTGCAGCGACCACGTGCGTGGATCATCCCAGCCGAGGTATTCCCCCTTGGTTATCATTTCCCGGGCGTAAGTTTTACTGAGTTTAAGCCCTTGAAATGCGACCATGCCGTAGTGAAGGATTTGTTTCGGTTCCCAACCGAAAAGCTTCCAGATATGCTGCTCGATGAAATCCTCCTTGAATAAGTCCTTCCCACGGATGACATGCGTGATGCCGAGCAAATAATCGTCGAGACCCCACGAGAATTCCAGATTGGGCCAGACACGATACTTCGTGCCGACCCTCGGGTGCTCCGCATCGGAGATGCGCATGATCACCGGCTCGCGCAGGGCGGGATCGCTCAAGTCAATGCCCGTTTTTAAGCGGATAACAGCTTCACCCTCGCCATATCCACCATCGAGCATTTTCCGGAAGTCATCCAGGGTCTTCTCTGGCGCCTGATCGCGGTGCGAGCACGGTTTCTTGGCATCCTTGAGCTTCTTGAACACTTCTTGCTCGCACGTGCATGAATAGGCCTCACCCTTGCTGATCAAGTCCTTGCAGTGATCGTAATAAATCTGGAGGCGATCGCTCTTGAAAATCTCCTCGTGCCACTTGATCCCGAGCCATGTCAAGCCGTCCCGAATCAGGTCGTATGCTTCCGGGATCACGAATTTCGCGCCGGAGTCTTCCTCCTCTATCTTCTTCTTCATAGCACCGATCGTGTCGTCGAACGCGAGGATCAACTTGCCCTTGTACATCTTAACGTACTCGTCATTGAGTAAAAACCCCCTCGCGTTGCCAATGTGCAACGGCCCGCTGGGAAAGGGCGCGAGTCGCATAACTGGTGCCTTGACGTTGCCGGGCAAAGGTGGCAGGCCTTCCTTCCCTTCCTTGCGCTTGGAATCAAGTGAATCGAGATCCACGCCCAACCCCTTGAGTGCCTCGATGATCTTGTCCATGGACAACGAATTAACGGTTTTCACGTCTTCCTCGACGAGAGGCTTGATTTCTTTAGCTCTCGATCGCAACTCCTTGTTCTCGCTCATGATGGCGGTGAGTACAGAGCCAACTTGAGCGGCACCATTATACTTTGCCGCGTTGATGAGCGCGAATTTCCGGATCAGCGATTTCACGTCGTTGCTGCTCATTGCACGTTTCGCCGGGTTTAATTAAGGCAACAAGTCAAAAAAACTATGCGAAAAAAGCTCGCTCCTTTACAATTCATCCGTGCCAAGCGAGTTGACATCCAATGCCTGGAAAAACATCCCAAGGTTATCGATAATCTCCAAGAGATAATTGTCGGTGAGATTGAAAAAGAATATCGATTTCCGAGAGTTTTGACTCGCGGAAAGAACGCTAGAAAGATCCAGCTTCGACAAGATCTCCGAATACTTTTCTTTTTCGCAGAGGACACCAATGGAGCCTGTAAAAGTTTCTTTTCGAGCACCCTGGAACAATAATTTCAAGAATTGGGCGAACTTGGCCAAATCATCTGGAGATTTCAGCTTCCTGGCATCGACAAATCCCAGGACGCCGTTGAGATCCTTCAAGATCTCGATTTGTTTGTAAAAAATCTCTTTGTCCAAAATCTCGGTTGCAACCAGCGTCAGGCCAATATTGAACGTGTAACTCTTCGAAACGCTTGTCGTGACAAGTTCCGGGGCCCGATCCATTTCCAAGAATACTTGCAACACTGGATCGAACAATGCCTTGTTTCGGATGAGACCAAACTTGAGCTCGCCACCAGATTCCTCGATTCCCGATTTTAATTGGTCCTTCAAGCCCTGGAGTTCTTTATCTTCAACTTTCTTAGCTTCCTGGTCAACAAGCTTGTATGCTAATAGATTAAACGCATCAGCGACGTTTGATCCTGTCAGAGCAGATGTTTCAAAGTACGTGAAGCCATTCTTGTTGGCAAACTCGTTCACTTCTTGCTCGGTCACCACGCGCTTTGCAACCAGGTCATTCTTGTTCCCGAGCAAGATGGTCTGGATATCTCCTGCGAATTTTTTCTTCTCCTCGTTCCACTTGAGCACGTTTTCAAAGGATTCCTTGTTCGTGAGGTCAAACACGATGAAAGCTGCCTGGGAACCGGCATAATAGCTGAGCCGCACGCGCCGGAAATACTGCTGGCCACCAAAGTCCCATATCGACATATTAACCTTGGCTTTA
>JAUQYW010000513.1 GCA_030587525.1 Candidatus Sigynarchaeota archaeon
ATAGTAAAAACTTCGCCAGAATATCCACTACATTGATATTCATTGGGTTACCGGTATAGATAGCATGGCACGACACCTGTGGCGCGAGGATATCGAACAGCGCATCGCTATCCGGACATTGAAAGACACGACCCGGAGCATTACCACCAAGGCGTTGCGCGACAAATTCGGGGTGAGCACGAACATCATCTCGGCAGCCCTAGAAAAGTCCATCGACGATGGTCGATGGCATTTTTGGAGAATGAAGCAGAAGCATCAGGCTTTTCACTCCTCGATAACTATGCCAAGAAAGACGAAGATTAAATATCGTATATTGTTCGAAAATGCATTGTACGGATGATCTAGCGATAAAAAAATTATTGTCGAAGGATAGAGAAGAAAATGGTTAAATGACTATAGGCTCAATTGCGAAATCGGCTTTTATAGAAAATTTTATTTCAACCAAGGAATAACATGTGGTGATGATCGTGTGTATTGGTGATGCTTCATGTTGAAACCAAGAGGAAGGCCCTTCTCGCGCGAAGGCATCGAGCTTCGCAAGGCCATCCGCGCCGACGTGGACGCGAACCCGGCCGCGACGCACCAGGACTTGCGGCGGAAGTACGGCGTGGCGCAGCCCGTCGTTGTATCCGCCATGACGTGGACGGTCGCCGAGTGGGACGCTCTCCTCGCCAAGTCGGCCGGGCCAGCGCGCCCGAAACCCGCGGCCGCGAAGCCAGCGGAGACCGTGAAGCCCGTGAGACCCGCGACCGCCAAACCTCCAGAGACCGTGAAGCCCGTGAAACCCCTGGTTGCCCCCGCCCCAGAGACGTGGATTCCCGGCCTCGAACAAGGCTTCGTGATGTTCAAGCGGAAGCCCGCGAAGATGGGCGACGATCATATCTTCTGGATTCCTCGCGTGTACCTCAGGAACGGGCTCGTCGACCCGAACGCCGAATACGAGGTCTTCTTGCGTAAGGTGCCGAAGAAGGAGGAGCATCAGTATTGAACGAAATGGATATTGAAAAAATTTAAAGATTCTCCGCTAAAACTTGAATTTATTAATTCTCTTTACAGTGCACGACCCGAAGGGCCTTAATCTAGCCGTTTCCGACTTGCCGTGAAAAAATATCGACACGCTTGGCATTGTCAATAATTGAACCGACCACCGCGTTCGCGGGTACCTTGATCAGGTCCCGCTCGGTTAATTGGTCCGGCGGCGTGCAATCCACCATTATTTCCATAGCCACATGCTATGATATAAGAATCCTTGAAGATAACGTCGTAGAACCAAGTTTGTTCCGCTGCTTGCACCGGAATATCGTATAAATCCTTTCCCTCTGGCGTACAAAATCGCAATTGACTTGGAACCGGATCTGTATAATCTTGCACGTCGCAACCTGCAACGAGTCCCGTGTCGCCTGCAGCTATGCAATAAGTTACATCCCACCAATAATCGTTGGGGAACTCCGTTCGCCACAATCTAGTTCCATTATCGAGGTAGCGATAGATGATGGCGTTCACGCCGTATGCTCTTCCACCGCCAACGATGAGTCCATCTGGAATTGCCTCGGCACACGTGATACCTTCCGAGTCGCCAAATGTCCTCACCCAGGATTGGTTCCCGTTTTCATCGAGACGAGCAACCGCCGAGTTATCTGGCGATTGGATGACGACCAGGACCTTCCCAAAGTCGGCATCGAGAGTTTGATAGAATTCATCACCCGGTAGCGAGGAGGTCCAAGACCAGGCTCGCGTTCCGGACCAATTTATCGATTCAATTCTCGTGTCGGTGTTTCCCTCGTGGTCTATGCTTTCTGCAACCAAGAACCCCTTAGCTGTAACAAGTGCATCGACTATTTCGCCTTCCACGTGGATCTCTTGCGATCGCAAGATTGAAGGCATGGCATCGTACGGTTGAGGATGAGGCGCGGAGGCCACAGTAATAATTCCAGCGCTTTCAATTGTGATGAACGAAAGAAAAAAGACCAGGAGAGAGATTTGCATAAATCTCCTCCACTTGCGGTAGAATCGCTTTAAACCCTCGTGTTTTAGACTTGGGTTGCTACCGTGAGTACAAACATGTAGATCCTCGGTCATGGTGTTTCACTCATCCTCTTTCGTATGATATTCCTATTAAAATTAAAAAGCCCGATCATGACCAGCCATCATTATTTGGTGATCCTCCTTTTCTTGACGATGCTTCTCGTGGCAGGAAGCGATGCGAGCATGGCAGCGATCGATCTCGGCGTGTGCGACCCCGTCAGCATGAAATCGATCCTCGTGCGCCCGAACAGCGCCGGGAGGATCATGTCGCAGTAATTCCACAGCCGCGTGATGATGCCGCGGCGTCGCAATTCGGGATCGAGCACGATGTCGATCATGGCTGCCGTTCGCTTGTTAACTTGGTGCAAGGACGCGGCAACCCAGCCGAACCATTTCCCTTCCACCGAGAAGATGCCGACGACCGACGGCTTGCTAAAACCCGTGCCGAACACGGAGTTAACGACGAGTGCCGCGCCGGCTTCCCCCGACCCGTAAAGCCGGAACAAGCCCGGCTGGATCTTTGCCGGGTCCAGTTCATTTTCGG
>JAUQYW010000305.1 GCA_030587525.1 Candidatus Sigynarchaeota archaeon
CGCGCATGGTTTTCTTTGCATCAGCCATGGCTTGAGTGTTGCTCGCAGCCTTTCGACCAAATTCCACTAATTCACTTGGGTTTAACTTCGTGAATTCGATCAGTAATTCCACGCCACGAAGGACCATACTTTGGTGCTTCTGATACTCCCGTGACGATTTATCTGCAGTATTGATTCCCTTCTTTGCGCCGAATGACGAGTTTATCGTTTCGGACACTTCCAAGAACGATAGGAGGGAATTCCTTGATTCCGAGGTTTTGTTTGCCATTTATATCGCCTTAACGATTTAATCTTAACGACAATGGGATAGAATAAATTGTCCTTAATAAATTTAACTTTCCCAAAAAGAAGTTGTGGAATTATGAATTAAATGAGACTTTCGTAGAGGTTGGTATCGTAGGCGATCGTGCAGCCGCGATGAGGAAAAGCATCTCGACGATCATATTCTTGATGCTTGTCGGAGCTATAAAAGAGGAAATACTGTGGTGCATCGGGTCGAGCATGGTGCATTGGGTCACTACGGATATTTAAATAGATGAATCGCGCAAGACACCTTGATACGGTAAGGTGAAAGAAATGGGCACGGAAATCCAGAACGCTGGTGTCACGGCGATGGCACGAGGCACCATCCGATTGCTTGACGGGACGCTCATCGACGCGTCGATCCGGTTCTCGAGCGAGGTGGATTTATCGTTCGTTCGTGAATCCATCGCGCGAAAGGCTTGCACGATTTTTCCACATGACAAGACCGTGACGACGTGGACGAACCCGGGTCGGGATCATCCTGGAAAATCGAAGCTATACGGCGTTGGCCGGATGCACGTGTTCGTGAACGATTACCCGGTCGGAGATTTCATGCGCGTGATACCGGATCGAACGTTGCGTGCCGTCGGTGCCGACATCGTGATCGGGAACGGGATCATGAAACCGCTGGGAATTCACGTTCACGGCGGCACGGTCGTCATACCCCGTCAAACAAACCCGGTATCGGTGATAAAATGAGTTGGGCTTGGGCTTGGGAAAAGTAATTTCTAAAATTCTAACCTGGTTTTCTATATTCGAACTGAGTGCTAATTAATAAATGATGGTGGAGCGCCTATTGGAGGTTTAACATATCCACATTATTGGGCATTTTTAATCAGTTTTTTATTCCCATTTGGGTAAGAGAGATGTATGGAACGCAAAAGAAACCTATTTCGGAATTTCGACATCCGCCTCGTGACCAGGGATGCGCACGCGGGAAATTTCCTGTTCCTCACGTTCATACTCGTGCAATATACCTTCATTCCGCTATCACGTGGTGCACTCAACCTGATCGACCAAGCATTCATCCTTGTTCTCTTCGGAATGCTCGTTACTTTTAACTTGCTCGGGGTGATCTTTTATCGGCTCCAATCCGCAAACGTGGGGAGTTCGTTCATCCTCTTGTTCTCGACGGCACTGCTCGTCTACATGGCGGTGTATTATAACGGCCTTTTCAACGCCTTGGTGTTCGGGATCCTTGTGTTTCTCATCATCATGAATATTTTTGGCATGGTCATGAATAGCCGATTGTATTGGAACAAACCACGGCGTGACAAGTTCTTCACCAAGCTGGATTGGACGCGACATAACGGTCGAAAAGTGGTCAAGATTGTCGCGATCACGGGAATCTTTTTTGCGTTGGCCGTCAGCTCTTACTACAGTTTTTGGTTGCCGATTACGGTGCGCCCCGCGGACTGGGCGAAAACGACGAGCAGTTACTGGGGGCCCATCACCATGTCAACGTCGAGTTGCACGTCAACCATCACGCCCGTGACGAACACGACGTTAATGGTGAACAATACATGCTTGTCTAACGATCCGTCGAATTTCGTGAATGGATCACTGGCATGGATCACGAGCGTCGTTGTCGTGGGAAATACATTCAATTATTGTAACTATTCCAAGGGCGCGAAAAGCTACCCGAACGGTTCCGTGTTCCTTTCCACTGCCTTGCCACTCGTCGGTACAGTGAACGTTACCTTCGTATACGTCACCAATTGGGAGGTCCTCCAAGGTCTTTCTATCGGGGAGTCAACCATCATCCTGAACTACTACGAGGACGCTTACTTCAACACCGCGCACTTCTTCGATGCCATCCAATACACGTATCTCTTCCAGCTTTTAGATTACTGGGAGGTGAAGTATTATCTGAACGTTAATTCGGGCGCGATTGACGCTCCAAACGTGTTCAATTACCTGGACACGATCCCAAGATGCTATCGCATGCTCAATTGGATGTTGAACATGAGCGGGGAAGGTTTCTGCCAAAAATTCATCGGCATCAGCCTTGACATGGAGGGTGGAGACCACGCCGTTCCGGTCGGGAACCCAGGTGGCTCGACCCTGCCACCATTTCAAGGACTCCTTCCAAACGGGACGGGTGACATTCCCGGAAACGAGTTTTTGGATACCTGGTATCGTTCTAATGAACAGAACCGGACACTTTATCAGCAAGCCTTGGACGCTTACGAAGGCGTGTATCAATACGCCGCGTATCTCGGTAAGAATGCTTACATCGTGCTCGGCTGGGGGGAGATGCATGACATCTTGGATGGCGATATCGACACGGGGCGGATTCCCGTGATGCCACGTGGTGACAAGAACGTGTACTTCGGTATCATGAGCTACGAGGATAGCATGATAACAGGCGGGCGATTCCAAGTTTACAGGGATTGCGTTGAGCAACAACACTTCTTTGGACAGCAAGGCCGATCGATCTTGCTGGGCTGGCTCGGGTATGATAACATAAGGTGGTATACCAGCGACGAGCAAGGCTTTCAGAACTACATCAACGATTGCCTCATTGCCCAGGCCACGGGCATCACCGAGATATTTACCGCCCCGCTAAATTCCCTACAGGCTAAATGGGGCGACGATTGCGTCCTACGCCTGCACAACGCGCTGAATGTCGACCCGAAGCGCGCGATCTCGTTCACACCAGGCCCATGGAGAAGTGACTTGGGATATATCCCGGATTACACGAAAAACTTTAATTATCCATGGGTGTTTGCCGTGTACGTGTTGCTGATGTTCGCGTGGGTCGTCGCTTTCGGGATGGTCGGCAAGTATCGCCGCCCGATCGTGACCTCGATGAATTCCGGGCGATAAGGCATGATTTCTGGCTTCACGGACGCGATGGCGGATCAATGAAGAGCCGTGCCCGAGCGATCATGATTTTCTTCTTTTTTTTACTTAACCGAGAATATTGTGTTGATGCCTATCATGGTAGGTCGACAGCATCGGGCACCGAGGCAATTTAACACAAAACACTTGGTTGTCAATTTAACACAAAATACTTGGTTGTCTGCAGGGTGTTTCCTTGCAGAAACACCCGCTGAATCAGCGATTGAAACTTCTCTTTTATCTTCACGTTAAATTGCATGCAAGCACACTCTTTTAAAGTTAAGATCAGTCCCGCTCGCGTCGCTTGAACGCCAGCTCGTACGTGCCCTTGAATGGTACTTCGCCCCGCTTCGTCAGCGGGGGATAGGTCTGCTATTTGCCTGGTTCATCATCGGCACCCAGCTTTCCGATGCCATGGCATCAATCTTTCTCATTTTTCTCCCCGCGATCTCGGGGTCGTATGTTTTCATTCTCGTCATGTTTAAGCGCCGGATCAACACCACGACCGAGCAGATCTCCTAAATCCGTTTTTCACGCGATGGACATGCACCTTTTTCATATACATTGCCATTCCTCGGAAAAACCGTGTCGCCGACCCGGTCATCGACGGATTTGGTCGCGTATCCGAATCATTTTATAATTCAAATACTAAATATACGGACAAGGGGTATATGTTTGTACAAACGGCAAGGTTTGATTCAGAATGAAAGCGAAAAAAATACTAACACGATTAGCACCCGTTCTATTTGTTGTGACCATGTCCGCGTTTCTCAGTGTAGGTATCTTTATGCAAGGTATTAATGACGTGGCTAATGATGATTCTACTCAAGCCACGCTCGCCGATACGAGTTTTCAAGCGTCTGATACCAAGATCACCAAGAATTGGCAAGCAATAGAAACGCTAGATTCATGGTGGAGCGGAAGCTGGCAGTACAGAAAAAAGCTCACGATAACGGAGCCAGGTTTGATGGATAGATTAAATGACCCCGTCAACCTCTATATCGATTTCTCGAGCGAAGGAAACGTGGCTCGCGTGAATAGCATCCGCATTACTCTTTTCAACAGCAGCACATTAAATTGGAACGAGATTCCCTCCCAAGTTTGGAATGCCACGAACGTTGGAGGCTTCCATATTCGCTGCACGGTCTTATTTTTCGTCAACATGACAAAAGGGGATAGCGAAGTGTATTATATCTATTATGATCCAACCTATAACACGGCACCTATATATCCAGACAGGATAACAGCACGCGGGATCAATGATATAGCTATCACGAACGATGGTGTCATGCCAACGGTACGCCACGTGAATGGAACGTCGTGGGCGAATAGTGATGCAATTCAAATTCTTGTAAATGGACAACCACAAGCCTCGGTTTGCCTCGTCGATACTATGCGTGGAGCTTCGGACTGGGGTGGTTGCGCCAATTCCATTTACAGCGCGAGATATGGTGGGACGGATGTGTTCAATGTCGGTGCACAAACTTGGATGTCTATCGGCGAGATGGCATTACAAGCGACGAGAATACCAGATCCTTTCGATGGCAGCGATCAATATGCGGCTCAGCGTTGCAATGTCGGCCCGGATAATCCCGCGGAAGCATGGGATGGCCAGGGCATCGTCAATGTCACGGATGATGGCCCGCTATTCACGCGTATAAAGATCCACACGACCGATGGTGCCTTTAGCACGTCATACCCTCAAAATCATGTCAATTACTGGTACCGGGACACGTTCAATACTAGTGTCGTGAACGACACGGGAGCATATAGAGGCGGGGCTCCAGGTTATGGCGCGGGTGCACAAGGATACGTGAAATACGATATCTATTACACGTTTTATTATTTTGGATCACGCACCTTCTGCAAAATTGACATGGATATATCAGCAAAACCCGTGCGGGGAACGAATGCATCGTATGCATACACGCGCAGCAATTACCAGGACACCGATGTTAACTTTAAAAATTTCGGTGATTGGCCACATCTCGGTCAATTAGTTAGAGCAACGACGGGCACTGTCGCACAAGATAGAAAGGCTTGGTACGGCTCGAAATATGGATTGTACAATATGCTCGTCGGTGATCGCCGCCGTGATTATCCCATCGAGCCTTGGACCGCCTGGTACGACACGGCTGGTGATCCAACTGCAGGATTATTCGCGATCACGAACAGTATTGGATGGGAAGTCACGTCGCTTGCCGTGGGTGGTATTGGTCCGAATTCACTTCTCCAGCAAATCCTGCCAGAAGGTCACCAGGGAGATATATTCACGCTTCGGAGGAATCAAGTTTTATCCTATGATTATTACTTGTTAACAAGTCCGTCGTCATCAAATTGGTCCGAGACCCGTGACATGTGCCGTCGAATGAATCAACCAGTTTCGCTCACGCTGTCTAGCAGAGAATTATTCACGCACAACGCTATGTTTATCCACGTTCGTGACCGGAACACCCTAACTGCTCGCGGCGTGCGGGTAATAGTCAACAATTCAGGGAACACGGCGACCTTGAACAGCACCTGGGTCGATGTAAATGGTAATACTACACACTTACGTTTCCCGGATGGGAGTTATAACGTCTACGTGGAGATGTTCACACCAAATACCGCTCAAAGATACATTGTATCGAGCCAGCTGGTGTCTCTAGATCATACTCAGCCATCGACACGAATCAGGTACTTAACATACACTGCGAACATGGCGAATTTGACAATCCGGGTCGTAAATTGGGCTAGAAACAATGAAAGTCTAACAGGGGCACAGATACGCATTCTGAATTCGAGCAATAATAATCTGATTGAGCAGAGCTTCACGCTAAGTGGAACGGCTTCTTTTAGACTTTATAGCCAAGCTCCAGGAACGCAATACATCATCCAGGTTTGGTATGGCAGCTTGTTGCGAACGGCAAATATCACCACTTATTCATTGAACGGGAATGTTAACGTGAACATCGGAGTTGCCATCGAGACCACGTCGATCCAGACGATATCGCAGCCACTTTCCGTGAACTTCGGCGGCACGTACACCACGACCTTCTATTACCACAAGTCCGACAACACGGCAATCCGGTACAATCCATCCAGCATCATGGTGAGCAGCGCTTTTGATTCGTTGTATTGGAGCCAGGGAACTGATTACACGTGGTCCGTGGCCTCGAACTTGATCACGCTCAACTTGATCTCGGGTGCCGCGCAAAAATTGAATGATACTGGCGTGTTCGAGGTATACATCTACGCGATCAACAGCACGGTCGAAAACGCCACGGACAAGATATTCGTGGTCGTGGATCCCATCGCGACGGGCATTGACGCCTTCGTAAACGGCACGAACATCACGTCAACGGGCAGCAGCGAGATCACTTACTCGGAACACTTCAAGGTAGACATCTTGTTCTTCCGGCTGTCGCCCCGCACCAACATCACGAGCACCGCGACGGTCACCATGACGAACGGGTCTGGTGGCTCTTGGGTACTATCTGCAGCGGGCAATTACTACACGACCACGATCGATAGTTTGAACCTAAGCGAATCGAACAAGTACTCCTTCGTGGTCACGGCAACGAGTCCTTCCTACGAGCAACAAGTGTTCAAGTTCAGCATCTTCACGCGGCCCATAGCATCGGAGCTGCGGGTCTCCACGTCATTACACCCGGGACTCCTCCCGACGGAAACGGTCGTCATGAACTGGTCGGACACGGGATCGTTCAACCTCACGTTCTGGGACACGTTCAATGATAAGTTCATCTCGAATATATCAACGACCGTGGTTGCGATCCTGGGAACGCATTCATTCAACGCCGTGTGGCTTGAGAACTTTTCTTGCTTCAAGTTCGATATGAATACTGCAAATCTACCAGTTCTCGTTGGTGGCACGACCTTGATCACGTTCCGCGCGAATAACCCGGCCTACGACGTGTCGGAATTCATCTTTAACTTATACGTGGCCCCGATCGAGATGAAAGCAACTTTCACGATCAATGGTTATGACGAAGCAAGCGTTCCCGATATTTTCTTGACCCAAACAGCCACGATCGTCGTGAATGTCACCAGGTGGAACGGTATTCCTGCTGGAGGCGCGACCGTAACCCTCACATTCGATAACGACGTGTATCCAGCGCATGCCGACTACGTGGTCGGCCCGAACAGCACCGCGGTCAACCTCTACACGTTCTCGATTATCCTTGACATGAACCGGTTCTACGGCAAGAAGCAATTCTTCTACTTGCGGGTCACACGCCTGAATTACACAAACATCGTCGATGACATCATTTTCGATGTCAATCCCATCGTCGTGGATGCGGTCTTCACGTCAGCGGGAGTCACGGCAGGAAGCAACACGATCACCCCCGACATAAACACGGATTACAACATCACGATCATGCTCAACAACACGCTGCTCGGGGTTCCTTTCACGAGCAACATCGCGAACATCAGGATATTCATCAGCGGGGGCATGCTCACGAGCGACCAGGAACTGTACAATCTCGGCAACGGGGTGTTCACGACGAAGTTCAGGGCGGACAGGGTGGTCAACTTCACCTTCACGTTGCGGATCGACGTGCCGGTTGACATGGAGCTCCAGTACCAGTTTGATCGGACTTTCAACATCATCGTCGAGGTTCAACGGCCAACGGGTGGCATTCCCGAGTGGGTTTTCTGGCTCGTCTTCGGTGGGCTCATCGGCATATCCGCGTGGTTCGTCCTCTACCAGGTGCGGTTCAAGTACCCGCCACTCATCCGCAAGATCCACGACTTGAAGCGCAGCGTGGCACGTGGCAGGCTGGCGACCCGCATCCCTGCGCAGAAAGTGAAGTCTCGCGAGGAAAACATATATCACCTCTATGCGCAATCCGTGAATGCCTACGGTTTCTTGCAGACGCGCGACACGAGGTATGCAGCGAAAGCGTTGGGCTATGCCCCGATACCGGACGAGAACATAACGCTGGAATTCGAGATCCCGGCCATCGACAAGGCAGAAGTCGAGATGCCGGTGCAACCATCGGTGAAAGGATTGAAGAAAGCGGCGCCGGCGCAATACACCGAGCCGCTAAATCTCGCAGTCCCGGTTCCAGGAGCAAGCATGGCATTACCGACTGCACCTCCGATGCCGAAGCCGATTGGCAGGCCAGCGCCAACACCGTTCGAAACGAAACCAGCAGCACCATCAAAGCCCATCTTGCCAGGGGTTTCGCTTGTTTCCCGTCCCGCAATACCGTCGATGCCGTCGACACCAGCAGTCCCGGGCATGCCAAAACCACCGGCTCCGCCATCCATCAAAGCGCTGCCGAAACCCGCGGTGCCGGCACCGAAAGCTTCAGCGCTTGCCGCGTCGGACCAGGTCAAGCCGGAGAACCTCTACCAGGAGCTGGTACTGCTGGAACAGAAGCGGTACAAGGCAGAGCGCAGCCTACGCGATCTCGAAGCAAAGCATTCGCGAGGCGCTATCACGGACGCGGAATACAACGAATACGGCGCGAAGATCAACGCAAGCCTCGAAAAGTTGAAGGAAAACATCGCGCAGTTACGTCGCAAGATGCTAAACTTCTAAATCTACTTTGTTTTTTCTTTTTTAGAATTTCAACCGCTTTTTCAAGTTAGGCGTGGCAATGAGCTTGTAAAAGATCGCCTCGAGGCGCGGCTGATTAACACCAGCACGATCATCCTTCGTGATACTAAGCTCTTCGAGAATCTCGTTGAGCATCGGTTGGAATGTGAAGGCCAAGCGGTCGCCCTTGATCTCGGCGAGATTTGCCATGATGAGCGTCTTTGTTTCGTCATAATACATCATCTTGCTCGTTTCGAAGGGCAGCGATCGCTTTCCAGCGAGATCGCATAGAAAATCGATGCCGTGATCTTTTTTCGCAATGTTTCCAAGGCGATTGAAGATTTTCTCCATAACAAGCCGGTTCGTGAAATTATCAGGTATCTTTGCCGTGCAATCGACCCTTGCCTCGATCACGTCGGAAAACTGGCTCTCGTTCATGCTATCGAGCACTTGCTTTGCCCGATCGATCGTGAGCTGGTCATTGACTCCGACGGCCACTGGGCGCTGCTCGGGACTTGTTTGCTCGCCTTCCGTGCTGGATCCTCCCGAAAGGTCCGGCCCGGGAATGAATTCAAGCTCCGGTTCGGTTGCTGGTTCTGGCTCGGTGGCTTTCGTGGTTGGAGGCGCGACCGGCTTGTCAAGCAAGTCATCGAGCTTGCCGGCCATGATCTTTTTCACGTCGTCGAGCGAGAGTGTCTTGTGCACCGAGATGAGCCACCGCGTGAAGACGAGGGCAAGCGGCACCGCGTTATCCGGGGACACGAGCAAGAACTGGCCGGCCTTGAGCACGGGTATCGACTCGATGGACCCCTTGATCTTGCCGCTGCTATCCGGGAAACCATCCAGGATTCGCTCGATCACCTTCATGCTCTGCTGACTCGTGATGCGACCGATGAAGAAAGTGTTGAATTGCTCGTATGCGTGGTAATCAACATCTTTCGGGCTCTGGGTAGCGATAAAGCACTGCACGCCGTATTTTCTGGCTTGGCGGAACAAGAGAATGAGGGCATCCTTGGGCCCGGGCTTTGCCGCGCCGGCGGGCATGAACGGCGCGATCTCGTCGCAGAAGAAGACGCACCTGGGTTCCTTGGCGTTCCCCTGGCGGATCATCCAAGAGTAGAGCTCGGTCACGAGGACCTGGAGGAAGAATTCCTTTTCATCTTGCGTGTATAAGGATTTCAAGAAAAATATATTCACCGGCGTCGTTTCCCGGCCGTCCTTGATCTTGCGTTCGAGCAACCGGTCGATGTTAAGGTTGTCATTCGACGCGAACAACAGTTTTGCGCTGCCCACGCCCAGGGTTTTAAGGGATATTGCTAATTTATGTCGTTGCTTGGTATCGAGGAACTCCTCGATGCCGGTGCCCTCTTGGGTCTCGATGATCGTGGCCAGGTCATCAAGGTTCGAGATTTGCTTGCCACTATTGAAGTAGCGTTCCAGGATGGTGTAAATCCCCGCTTGCGCCTGGTTCGCGATGGACGAGGAGAGCTTAGCCGATTTTTTCAAGATCTCGATGAGGACCTTGCTCTGCGCATCGAGCATCTTGACGATGTCTTCCCGTTCCAGATCATCCCGTTTTTCGGGGATCTTCACGGGATTCAGCGAAATCGGCAATCATGCAGGAGAAGAAGCTATAAAAAATCTGGTACAGGGAACCGGAATCAGAATCCTCGGACCAAACACCATGGGATACAAAAACGCATCAGATAACCTTGATGTCTCCTTTGTGTTTGGCATGCCA
>JAUQYW010000315.1 GCA_030587525.1 Candidatus Sigynarchaeota archaeon
AGGTGGATCTCGGAAGCAACCAGATCCAGCAGGTCGAGGGGCTGGAGAGCCTCGTGAACTTGGAAGATGTGCATCTCGAAGGCAATGAAGGCTTGAATCGTCATTTCAAACAAGCTGAGCGGATCGAGGAGAAGAAGAAGGTTTGCAGCGATTGCGGGAAAGAGTTTGCTGGAAGCGGGGACGTGTGTGAAGCTTGTCGAGCTAAGAAGACACCGATTTGGGTCGACTCTCTCGCGTTCATCGGCATTTGCACGGTGCTCGGAATTCTTGCTGGAACGCTCGGATCAACGATTCTTGATGGGATTGTATGGGCAATTTTTGGCTTGATCGGGGGAATCACGAGCGATGTCGGCATGCGGATACCTGGGCTCCCCATGAGGCGTGATTACCACGCGAAATTGTTGCCTCTTATCATGGTCACGGTAACGATGACGCTTCTCGGCGGGGACGCGAAGCTGGGTTTCTTGTTCGGCTTGATCCTCACGAGCATCTCGATACCGCATGAGATTTATGCAGTCCTCGAGATCATTCTTTTGCTAGCTAGCACGGGCATTGGTATGCTGGTCAGCGGGCTGATCACGAGCTGGGGCACGGGCGTATCGATAGGTGGCATCACGGGATTGGTGATCATGTTTTTCTTTTTGGTCGTGGTGATGGTGGCACTCTTATACAACGATACGATCGGTCCGGAATGGGTGCAAACTTTGGGAAAGGGCTTGCCGGGTTTTTATTTTGCAGCCTTTGGGCCGATTGCTGTTATAATTATCGGGTTCATTTCGGGATGGAGCTTCATGGCGACCGTGGCTAGCTTCTTGATTATTATTGGCTTTCTCTGGATTACGTTCATCCCTCTCTTGATAAGTGCAAAGAAGAAAAAATAATTTTTTATTTTCATCAAAAAAGGTACAAGTATCTCGATGATATAGTGGAAATCGGGAAGAAATCGGGAATATCGAAGGTTGGTCTAGATCCGGAAATTCTAACCGTAGTTCAGGTAAATCTAAACTGTTTAGCAACCCTTAACTTGGATCGAATGCACTCGAAACCTCTAACTACCGATGCGTACTTGCTTATTGCAGCGAGTGCAAGTGTAAAAAATCGTTGGCCCCTCGTCTGCGCGCCGGGTTTGCCGGACAGCCATAACCATCTTGGCACCGCAGCGCGGGCAATCCATCGACTTGTCGGAAGTTTTGGACCCATAGACATCCTGGTAGTATTTCTCATTTTTAATAAGCGTCTTGTCCATCGAATGGTCGATCTTTATTGGCATCGCGAAATCAGCAGTCGCGGCTTTTGTTTCGGGTTCTTTTTCAAATTCGCACATCTTGCAAAAAAGCAGTTTTTTGTTATCCTTCTTTTTCGGATAAAGAATGGACCCGCATTTCGGGCAAAAATCGACCATGATTCTCAACTCGTTAAAATGAATGGATTTAATGGAGAAAGATGTCTCTCGTGATGGCGGTAGCATCGCCCGGGAAAATATCAACCGGATAATCCTCGTGTTCCTTGGATGGTAGCGTGCGGCGAATGATGATGGGCAATACTTTCTCCCGAAGCTCCAGGTCTGCGATGTCAATGGGTTCCGTCATGTCCGGCGTGAGCAATTCGGGCAAGACGAGTGGCGGTGCGCCCAGCGCGAGCTGTAACGCCCTCGCGCCGACGATCCGGCTTTTCTCGTATTTCGTGATGAAAGGCGGGCCAATACGCACTTTTCTCTTGGCATCGCTAATGATGTTCTTCTCGGCCATTATCATGTTCACGTACTGGACGAGCAGCTCGCCACTGTGTGGAATCACGTAGATGACCTTGGGCTTTACCTCTTCGATTTTCTTGTCGACGAACGCTTGCACGTCCTTCTGCATCGATTTGGCGCTGGAATAGGCGATGCCTTCCATGAAATATTTGTCCGCGATCGTGGCCGTGTCGATGCTCGATAGCAAGGAGACCTTCGCGTGTTTGCATTCCCTGGCCAAGTAATAAGCCTTGTGGCCGCCCATGATGAAGCCGGCCTTGACCTTTTTTTCGAGATATTCGAGAGCCTTGGTAAGATGTTCCGCCGGTTCCTTGATCTTGGCAGTGGCCTTATTGGCGTCCTCGATCCATTGCTCGAACGCCTCGTTCCCGATGCCGTCGCTGCATTCCGAGATGTAGATCACCGTGCCGTCTTGCTTGATCGCGTCGATGCACTGCGTGAGGCCCTTCGTGCCCAGATACAGGTTGATGTCTTTCGGATACCCGCCTGCCGAGATGATCGCCATGTCCGCTTTGGCATCAACATTGACCTGGAACAGCCCCTTGTAAATTCTCGCCGCTTCGGCGAATGCAACGCCCAATTCACCGGCCTTGATGTCGATGACTTCTTTCCCATTTTCGGAAACGACGTTTATGACCATATCTGCTCCGACCTTCTTCGCGGCTTCCAGCATATCGAGATGAACTGGATTGCCATCGAGATTTCCGGTCCTCGCATTGGGATCGACGAGCAGGCCGTGGTTGGCGATGATGGAATCGGTGCTGCTAATCGCGGGAAGGATGGACTTCCGGTCCCCGCCGAACCCGGCGTAATAGTGGAAGGACACATCCGTGAGCAAGATCTTGCAATCCGCATCGTGATATGTCTTGTTCACCTTGACCGGCGTGCCACGGGATGTTTTCCCGAGGTCCACCAGGTCTTTCGCGTTCGCGTCGTGGATCTCGACCTTGTAGTCCTTGGGTATTTTCTTTCCCAAGATTTGTTCCAGCTGCTCCGCGGTCGGAGGCTTGTGCGTCGCCGTGCCAACGATGATGGTGACGTTGCTCTTGCTAACGCCGAGTTCCGTGAGATATTCGAAGAACGGGATGAGCACCGCGTCCCTCGGGAATTCCCGCGTGTAGTCATCGACCACGACGGCGATGGATTTCTTGTCCTTGACGAGCTCGGGCAGCGGTTTTGCATTGCCGATCGGTTTTTCCACGGCATCTTGAAGCAGCGTGGACGGCGTCTCTGAATATTTTACATCCTTCGGCTTTATTTCAACAACCTGGATTTCGTCGGGGATGTTGATGGTAATTCCTTTGGTTTTTCCGAACGGGAGCGTAAATTTTGCCATTCAAGGCATACCTCGGTCTATTTTCAACAAGGTTGGGTCGAGAATTAGGATATCGATCGATAGTTTTTGGAAGGTAACCCTTATAAAAAAGCATTGCCTAAAAAGGCAGTAAATTTCATAGATTCAACGAATCCTTGATTGCCCTCGCGGCAATCAACCCGGTCACGCCCGCGGCAACGATTCCGCGACTCAAGCCAGCGCCATCACCGGCAACGTAAAACCCGGGAATCTTCGTTTCCAGCGTGCCGCTCGTCTGGATCCGCTTGGCACTATATTTTACTTCGGGCGCGTATAACAGCGTGGAATCGCTGGCTACGCCCGGGATGACCTTATCAAGTTGTTCTAAGCCTTCAATGAGATTCATCATGATCCGTCCCGGATATGCAAGGGAAATGTCGCCAGGGGTGATCGCGTCGTACGGTAGCGTCGGGATGACATTCGTCTTCATCAGCCGCTTCAACGTCGACCGGGCGCCGCGCCGCAAGTCGCGGAGCCGCTGGACGATCGGCTTTCCGCCACCGAGCAGCGTTGCAATCCCTGCTATGGCTTGGCCAAACTTGGTCGAATCCTCGAGTGGTTGCGTTAAATTGACACGGTTCAACAACGCGAAGTTAGTGTTTTTCGATTTCTTGTCCATGTACGAGACTCCATTCACGCCGACCATACCCTCGCTGTATGCTTCGAGCACGACGTATCCCTCGTGATTCGTGCAAAAGGTGCGGACCATGTCGTCGTGGGTCTTGGTGAAGATGTGAAATTTCGGGTCCCGCTGGATCGAGCATATCTCGTCGAGAATTTCCGATTTTACCTCGACTCGGACGCCGATATCGAGCGATTCGTAGGTGGACTTGATCTCGAGCTGTTCCGCCTGGTCCGAGAGCCATTGCATCCCGAACCGGCCCGGCGCCGCTATAAGATAATCGAAAGGCCCGAACCGATCGCCCTTGTCGGAAATCAAGACCTTGTCCTTCGTGATTTGGTCGACCAGCGTGTTGAGCTTGAATTCGACGCCCCTGCTCATCAAGTCGTGATAAATCGCATCGATGATGCGCGGGGCATTATCACTGCCAATCAGCCGCTGGCGGATTGGAATGAAATCGATGCCTGCTGCCGAGGAGAGCCGTTTAAGTTCTCGGGCTTGTGCCGGATCCGGGTTGTAGAGCTTGATGTTCCCGTCGAATCGCAAGAAGAACTCCTCCACGGCGAGCACGAGATCGAGCGCCTTGTCCTCGCTCCCGCCCGCGAGCTCGACGAGATCCCCGCCGATCTTTGGGTGCAGGTTCAAGATACCACTGGAATACATGCCCGCGCCCCCGACGCCGCACATGATGTTGCAAGCGGGCTTGCATTTCACGCAATAATGAAACTTGCCATTAACCTGGCATTTTCTATCCAGAGGTTTCTTGCCGACATCAAAAATCGTGATCTTGACATTAACAATGTCGGCCAGGAAGTCAGCGGCGATGAGTGCAGCCGGCCCAGCCCCGATTATGGCAATCGTTGTCATGGTGTCCAGCACCTAAAAACTAATGAAGGTATTTAACCTCGACTCTTTTTACTTGAGCAAGTTGAGGATGCGCATCGCGAGGTGAGCCGCATTCTTGCCGTTGTCGATGCCCACGGTGGCCACGGGCACGCCGCTCGGCATCTGGACGATGGAGAACAGCGCGTCGATGCCCCCGAGCGACCGGTTGCCCGAGCACGGCACGCCGATCACGGGCTTGTCAGTTTGCGACGCGACGACGCCCGGCAGTGCTGCCGCGAGGCCTGCGACGCAGATGAACACCTTTGCTGGCGAGCTTTTCACGTATTTCGCGAGCTCTTCTGGTTGCCGGTGCGCGGAGATGACCTTGGTTTCGAATGCGACGTTTTTCTCCTTCAAAACTTCTTCAGCTTTCCCCGCGATGTCCTTGTCGGAATCGCTTCCCATGATGATGCTGACGAGAATCGTTGCCATAATCGTTCGAGCTCGGATAATGGCGATAGGAAAAAAAAGGTTTGCGATGCGTCGTGGCCCGATCGAGGCAAGCCGTGCTCATTGCACCAGGAATGCCCTGCAACCATAGCCGTCAAGCCTAAACGAGATTTCATTCCCGCAGCTTTTGAACGGGAGTTGCTGGCAATCCGTGACTGACCTTGCAGGTTGCCGGAGCCCGATCGTCGCGTCTTGCGGCTCGAGCACGTGGTTGATGGCGATGAGGAGGCGCTCGCTCGTTTTCCGGTTCACGAGCTGGCCACATTCGATGACCTTGCTCGTGCAGATGAGCGGCACCTCGATGCCAGCGAGCCCGAACAATGCTGAATAGAACAAGTGCATGGACTCGGTCTTGTAGGCGTTGCGTATCGACGAGTGGTTGATCTCCGGGGACGTGGTCATGACGACGAAGCCCCCCTTCCCGGGCGATGCAGCGGGAACGAAACACGCGACCGGCTCGTGGTTGGCCTTGTCTGCATAGATGACGCTCACGTTATCCGGCACGGGTGCGCGGGTGCGGACGCCAGCGATCGAAAAACCTGCCAGCGATGCGAATGCTGCCTTGACGGCCGCGTGGATCCCAGGCGCAGCTCGTGCCTCGAGGTCCAGGCGGCGCGCGCGGGTGATCGTTGGTCCTGTTGCATGCGCAGCCATCAATTTCTCTGGAAGATACCCGTTGGATGAGATATACACGAATCCCCCGGCATTCACGAGGTCCTCGAGCACGTTCCAGCCGCCAGTCGTGATTCCCTTGAGATCGGGCAAGAGGACCAGCCGGTACTTTTCCAGACTCGCGCCAGATGGCACGAAATCGGGTTGGACTCCAGCCATGCGGCAGAAAATGTACGCACTGAACAGCGCTTTGTTTTGGCTCAACCAGTTATCGACGAGGAAGCGCTTTCGCCTGTCCTTTTTCATGGGATTGTCGTCCATCAATTCGGACAGCGATTGGTTCACGTCCTTCTTGTCGAGATAGTTCCAGGGGAGAACGATGGCCACGCGGGAAGGTTCTTCCACGAAATGCTCCACGTTGACCTTGTTGATGAAGGCTGAAAATTGCTGGATTGCAAGGCCGGATGCCTTGGGTTGATACGATGACGAGACGACGCCGAATCGAAGCTCGTGCTTCTTATGGCTGTATGGGTCGCGCTTTTCAAGGAGCCGGGAAAAATCCGCGAAGCACCAGCCCAAGCAGCCGCAGCGGGCGCCGTTGAGCAAGCAGCCCCATAGCACGGTGCGGTAATACCCTCCGAGCAGCGCTTCCCGCGACGATCGCCGCTTCCCAGGGAATGCAGAATCGCTCAGCCCGAATTCTTGCTGCTGCACCGGGATGCCACTCGCCATCGAGATGCGCATGTCAAACACGGGCTTGTACGTCTTGTAAAAATCGATGTATCGCAAGGTCGGCGGATAGTAGAACCGCGGGTATGAATGGACAGAGTAATAATCGTTGTACTTCGCGATGCTCCACTCGTCATACGAATGGAACCCCGAATTCTCGCTGAACTTACCCATGCCCAGCGTGACAGGGTGGCCGGGATCGACCTCCTTGATTTTCTCGTACAAGCGCTTCATGTAAACGAAACCGTCCTGGGGCCGTAGCGGGCGCATCATATACTGGTTCTCGTTGCTCAGGTCCCACGAGATGATTGTACTGGAAATCTTGTACCGGGAAAGCAAGGCTTCGATCTGGAGGAATGCGTTTCGATACACGTCCTCGTCCAGGTAGATGTCCCGCACCTTGCCCCGGAATTTCCTTCTCGGGGGAAGGCCGATCTCCTGGAAGGGAACACCGCGCCGGGCATCCTCGTCGGACACGAGAAACCATGAGGGAAACCAATCCTGCCCGCTCATGTGGCCGATGAAAAGCGTGGGCACGAGCTTGATGTCGTGCGTTCTCGCGGTCTCGTGAAGGTGCTCGAACTTGGGAAAAAAATCGCCATCGATGGTATCCTTAGCTTTCAAGAGATCGTCCCACATGATGAAAAACCGGATGCAGTTGATACCAAGGGACTTCATCAAGCCAAATTCGCGTTCAATGGCAGTCTTATCGTACTCTTTCCATTGATACACCGCCGTGTCCCGGGGCCAGTAATTTACGCCGACGGGATAGAAAAAACGGCCATCCACG
>JAUQYW010000329.1 GCA_030587525.1 Candidatus Sigynarchaeota archaeon
CGCGAAGGCAGTTTTATACAAGCGGACGAGGTACTCGGCCTGGTTCTCCTCGCTCCACAAGCCTTTCTTCCAGGAGTTCGTTATTGGGAAACCAGCGGAGGTCACCATGAGCTCGGTGATGTGGATTGGCAGCCCGAGGGCCTTGTATCCCTCGAAGGTGTCCCACATGTTCGTCGCCGGGAACCAGTCCGTGCGCGGCTCGTGCCCTTGTATCCCGATGCACGTGATGGGCGTGCTGGCCTGCAGCTCTTGTTCTATCAAGGTGTAATATGGTCCATGACCGAAGTCCTGGCCGAGGATCCCGTACTCGTTGATCGAGAGCGTGGCGTCACCATCCTCCGCGCGTGCCCACCCGAACGCGTCGTGCACGTAGTCAAGCTTCGAGCTGCCGTAATATGGCTGCCAATGCGCCGGCTCGTTCACGACATCCCAGATCTTTACCCGGCCCTTGTACTTGTCCACCACGTATCGCACGCGTTGTTCCATCAATGCCTTCCTGGAGGCATCATCCGCGGGCAGCCAGCCCGGGTTTCCCGCCGGGTGGGACCAGACGAGCGGGTGCCCCTTTACGCTGATGTTGTTGGCCTGGCACCACGACATGGCAGAATCCAACCATGATTCTTGCACTAGGTTGCCTTGATCAGGCTCTGCATAAGCCCAGTAGAATGGCAGGACCGCGAGGTTGAAGGTTTGCTGGAATAATTTCCTATAATTTTCGTTGTTTTCGGAACTCCCGCAGCCCTCGTACTGGAAAAAGTTGCAACCGAAGTAAAAATCGTGGCTGGTTTGATTGTAGTTGACGGCCACGCCTTGCACTGGCGTCCCGTTTGAATGCTGGAATGTGATCGTGAACTGCGCCTGCCTCGTGGTGTTGATGCGCGCGTCCACGCCCGCGAGAAATTGTGCGTCACGCGCCTCGCCGATCGCATCCGGTATCCATGGCCCGAGCACCATGAGCGAGAATGAGCTGGCAACGAGCAGCATGACGAGCATCCCGGCCCATTTGCATGCCTTCTCCTTGTTCATTCGGTTCGCAACCATGGATAATCACTCGTCGATTATTGTATATACGAGTGTGTTCAAGACGGGGGGCAGCACGACGGCGATGATGACGAGCAGCACGCACGTGACAAGTGCTATGACGAGCGGTGGTATGCTTGCTCGCCATCCCAAGCCATTGAACATGGCCCGGTTGATCTTGGCTTGCACCACGAACATCCACGCGTAGAAGAGGCCAAGGAACACGATGTAGATGCTGTTGGGCACGGTCATATCGAAAAACGGGAAATCGTGGTTATTAAACGAGATCCTACCAAGGAAGAAGAACCGGAACGAGGCAAGCGGTATCGTTAGCAGGAGTGGCATGAACCCGTACCCGCTGCGTGTCATGAAAGCTCGAAATGACGGCGTGGTTCCCTGGCCACGCGATAGCCACCTCGAAAGCAAGTAATTGAGGCTGCCGGCGAAGCCGTGGAAATACACCGCGTTGAAGAGGAGCAAGAGTATCACAAGCCCGGCGAGCAGCAGCGGGTTGCTCTGCTCGATAACGTAGAGGTGGGCGTGCGGCGTGCTGGGGCCGAGCCCGTAATATAATGGCTCCGGGTAAAAAATAATGTAAAACGCGCATGCGCCTTGCAGCACGGAAACGAGGACCACGAATAGGAACGATTTCACGTGCATCGTGAATGATGGCTCGCTTGCTTGCCGCGCGATGATGCCCGCGGGATTGAACAAGTACCCGCCGACCGTCCCGAAGATCTCCCGTGTTGCCATTAGCCGTCGCTTACAAGCTTGGGGGTTAATTAACAGTTCGCAAAAATTTGGACAATCCTGGACATCATTCGCAAGCCTTATCGTCGCTCCCGGCGTTGGTGTTGGGGGATGAACCTCTCGTTCAGAAATTCCGTGGTGCTTCGTGGTTTATATAATCTCTTGTCGTTGTTCTCCACATGGACGGGGCGATTACCTGGTGCTTCGATCGCAGCACGCGCACGTCTATCGCCACGAACGGAGGTGAGCCGTGAGCGCCGGCGCGGGCTGGAAAGTCCCGCGTCGC
>JAUQYW010000331.1 GCA_030587525.1 Candidatus Sigynarchaeota archaeon
CGCGATCATGGGAAGGCAAAAGTTGATCTTGGCGAACTTTTCTTTTGAAAATATGGATTCCGCGGAAATAAAACACCGGCTTATCAAGACCTCGGGTGCATGCGCCGTGCCAGCGAGCTCCGGCGGGAAGATCGCCTTCTTGATGATCGCGCCTTCTTTTTCATCCCACTCGGCCAAGATCACGGGCGGTTTTTCAGCTGCCATCGATCAGAAGCACCGCGAATCGAACTTGATGAACAAATCAGTTATCTGATCACCAGCCAATAAGTAAATGTTCACGAGGTTTTCGCGTATTGATCCAAACGAGGATGGTTGCATGTTCCCTTCGCGTCGCGTGCCAGCAATCGTGCTGGCGTTGATGGGCTTGGCGATCCTGGGGCAATGTTTTCTCGCGTCGAGCGCCCCGGTTCGCATCAACAGTCACGATGAAGTCGAAAGCACGAAACCCGGGCAACCCACGGCCAGTGATACCCCGCACAATTTCACGGTGATCGATTGCCGCAAGATCGCGGACTGGACCCAAGGTCGCGGGCATATGCTGGCATCGATCGAGGGCATCGTGAACAAGGCGGAACCCAACCTTTACCTGATCTGGAACGATCTGGGTGCGTCTTGGTTCGAATACATCAACGCCAGTGGCTTGTATGTTGGTTCCGAGATCGTGTTTTCCGATGTATTCGCCATTGTCGACCATTTCAAGATTTTTTTCGACGGTATCATCTTATTTGATCCGAATGACGTGGAGCAAGCGAACATGGCAACGCCGCTGTGCGGCGCGGCCCGGTCGCTGCTCGTCCCGCAAGCCCTCTACGCCACCGTGAAAGGCTACTATGATGGCCTTGTCCGGTACAACATGAGCGATATCGTGGCGAGTTACGGGTTGGCGACGCGCGTGGCCAAGTACGAGTACATGTACGAGCATTTCTACCCGCTGTGCAATCAGTCGGCCCTCGGGCTCCTCCCCTCATTTCTCGGCACCGGCAACCGGGGATTTCTCATCGCGAACAACTTGTATACGTTCTGGCGCATCTTGTACGTGGAATCCGGTGCCGAGGAACCCGGTGGCGTGCCCAGGCAGCCAGATCCCCCCGAGGAGCTCGCGTTTTTCGAGCGCGTGCTCGATGAGACGCCGTACAACATCCCGATCTTCGGGTTCCCGTACGCCGACGGCACGAACGAGGGCGTCTTCGTTTCCGAGACAAGCAAGCGGGGGAAGTACGTGGTCGCGTGCGACTGGTTCTACGACCTATCGTTTTTCTCGAAGATGCGATTGCCAGACGGGTACACGTTGCACCAGAACCGGTCGATTCCCACGCCTGAGTTGAAGAATAAAATATACGTGACCGCAATGTGGTCCGACGGCGACAACATTCAATACGTCACGACCTTTATGAGGGAAACGCTCTGGGCAAACCGGGATCCCGGGAAAGTGCCGACCGGTTGGACGATTTGCTCGTTATCTCCTATCTTGATCCCGTGGGTGATGAAATATTACTACGAGAACGCGAGCACGACCGATTATTTCATCTCCGGGGTTTCGGGTAAAGGATACATATATCCCGAAGAAATGAACGTGACCGCCTTGCAATCGTATTATACCGAAGCCAACCAGTTCATGGCCGAGTGCGACCTGACAGAGATGTGGACCATGCGCATCGGCACCGCCGCAGGCACGGTGACCGGACTCGTGAACTCGACGGTGCACGGGATCTATGACGGGTATGGCGGGGATCAATATGTGCGACCCCAGAGGGTAAACGGCGTTCCCATCATCAGCTCGATCGGTGTCAACAAGGACAACATCAACCAAACCTTTGACTACATCATGAACATGAAGACCGGCCCGATCGACCAGCCCATCTTCTTGTTCTTATTCCTACATTGCTGGAGCGGGGGTCCAGACCCGCAGCTCTGGGTGAAGCTTGGTACACGCCTGCAGGAGGCTGGCATTGAAGTGTTGCGCACCGACCAGTTCACGAATCTGTTGAACGAGGCGAACTTGGATGCCCCGATTAATGCGACGATGGTCGCGTGGAACGGCATCGTGCTTGCTATCTTGTTGACCATCGGGGTGGTGAGCGCGTCGAAAAAATTGTCGATCAACCGCCGGGCACGCCAATCTCCCGCGATCGCGGGTAAAATATGACGAATCTGGTCGATCGAGGGAAATGGCAAGACTCCTTGAACCAACGATGTTGTCGTTTCTTCTGCGTGATAATACTGTGTTATTTCATTGCGTTCCAATCATCGATCCCGCTTCAGCCGGGACCTGTATCCTGCGATCGTGATAGCCGAGAGCACGGCCAGGATGGTTAGGAAGAAAAAAGGCTCGAATCCAGGGATACTAGAGATGATTTCCCCGGTCTTCTGCGCCACGGCTATGGCGATCCCGACAATCGCCAGCGGGATCCCGACGATTAAGCCGATCACGATAGCAAAGCCTTCTGCATCTATGCTAGAGCCAAATCCGCCCCCGCCCCCGGAACCAGGTTTCGCGAAGGCAAAAGATGCCAACAACAAGCTTAATATGAGTGCGATCTGGAAGGCAGGCAAGTTGCCAAAAGTTAATATAACATTCGGCGAGAGCAATAAGGCGCTTATGATGGGCGTGCAAATGATGAGCATGATGATGAATGCCTTGTCCCTCTTGCTCAAGCTGTTCCAT
Organism: Candidatus Sigynarchaeota archaeon; assembly: GCA_030587525.1. Lineage (GTDB taxonomy): Archaea > Asgardarchaeota > Lokiarchaeia > Sigyniarchaeales > Sigyniarchaeaceae > Sigyniarchaeum > Sigyniarchaeum tengchongense. The sequence goes on from JAUQYW010000331.1 coordinate 2,666, forward strand.
CCTTGTGGGGATTCGGATTGCTTCATCTCCACGATCGCCATAAATCCCCCGAAGATGCCGAGGCATATCACGCTGATCGTGACGTAGAAGAACGCCGCAAGATACTCTTCCATAACGGTTCCAATGCCACCGCTGTTTATTACCAGCACGTATTGCCACGCGTTAAAAACTAATATGCCCGCGAAGATGAACGACGCGAGGAGCCCCTTCAATTTCTCGTTGCGATATATAGCAGCCGCGCCGTAAAACAAGTACGTAGTTGACAAGATGGATATGAACAAGTTCGTAAAAACTAGCTGATATATATTCGAGAAAAACAAAATCAGCGTTTCTACTAGCAATATTATGGCGGTTATCAAGACCAGGATGAAACTGGTGTATTTCTTGCGAGCAATGCGGCTCGCATCCGATTCGGGTATGGATTCGTTCATCGACTTTGGCCCCACTGGAGCTTCTTGAGTGATGCTATCACTTTGGTGGAATTAATGTAATAAATCCATGAGGACCTTTTTTTCGGGAGCGCTTTCCAGGTGTCTTGGTGCCCGTGATCTAGCGAGGTAGAGATAAGGTGACCTCCCATTTTCTAGGATACTCCCATTTTTTATCCCCCTGAAAGGATCTTCACTTGCTCATGAACGTCCATTTATCGCCTGTTGTCCCACGTATCTTCCAAAGGGCATGCTTTTTCTACACGGTTATGCTTCTCCCGTGGCGTCTTTTCAAGGCTTACTACGCGATCAACTGGGGATATGACGTAGTATTGTGGCTCGCGATCGCTGGCGGTTTAATATATTGGTTGGTCGCTTTCTTTACCGCCCGGTTCCCGCGTGGCCAGGTCGTGTTTTTCCTCGGGCTATGCACGGCATATGTCGTGGATGGCTTCGCGTATGGCCGATACAGCGAGCTCAACTTCGTTCTACTCATCCTGGAAGCGCTCTTGCCGTGGCGGTTGCGATGGCAGGGTAAGTGCGGTGCTGGAACCAGGGAAGAAGGTACTGGTGAACCGGGCATATTCCCCGCGGATGCCGCGGGGCGGATCGTGCTCGGGACGGCGACGATGCTATGCCCGGTGATTCTCTTAAGCGTCATTATGCTGCGGCAAGGGAATGTCGCCGGGTACCACTACGGCGAGGCCGATTTGTACGCGTTGTGGTGGATTGTCGGAGGATTCGGCGCCGGTTTGCTGCTCGAATTCCTCCTTGGCAGGATCATTGTCCTCAAAAAGCACGGCGGTTCCATCACGGTTGCCACCACCTGGGGAACCCTCTTCTGCAGCATAATCGCAGCTGGTGCTACGCCCCAGACCATGGCTTCCTTCTCGATTATGGAAGCTTGCTTCGGCGTCGCGGCGTGGGGCGCGCTGAAAGCGTTCGTCGAGACGAAATCATACGTTCCCGGAGCTAGCGATGCGCAAGGCATGGATCACCGCCACGTGGAGCTGATCGTCACCTTGTGCATGGGATTCTTGATGCTTTTCGTGATCGCGGGGTCGATGATGCTGTCGCACCGGTTTTTCGGGTGGTTGTACGATCTCACTGGCTTGGGTCAATTCTGGATGATCGTTGCGGCCCTTCTTGGCCCGCTCTGTGTCATTTCTTTTTTGGCACTCGAAATGGGGCGATTTCCAGCGCGTTTCGCGCCTCGCCACATGCCGGTGACCCGCGGATCGATCAAGCGGTTGAGGGTCGTGTACTGGACGGTTGGCCTTGCCGTGCTGGTCGGGGCCACGGTTCCCGCTGCCGCTGCCATCCCGAATTTCACGAATCCCGTCAGGCACCACGCGCTGCTGCCCACATCGATTCCTAGCTTGACCATCCCGTCGAATTACACCGGCTGGGGCGAGATGTACAACGGCACGTTCGCAGCTCTTACGTCGAACTTAAACAACGCCACCTTGATTCCGGGCTTGTGGGCACATCCCGGCGGTTTTTACCAGACGGGATGGGACTGGGACACCGCGCTGATATCGCTGGTCTGGGCAATGCTCGATCCTGCTATCGCACGCGAGCTGATCGTCACGTTTCTCACGGGCGCCATCAATCCGAATGGTATGGTCTCCCACATGTATGGACCAATAGGTAAATCCGGGTACAGCCAGCCACCGCTGCTCGCGTGGGCCGGGTGGACGATCTATCGCCAAACAAGCGATCGGGTGTTCCTCGACCGCATCTACCCCTTGCTTGACCGCGAATTCACGTACTGGCTGCAGAGCCGCGACCCCGATGGGAACGGCGTGTACTCATGGCTCCATCGAGATGAAAGCGGGCTAGATGATACCCCCGCATTGCCCACGAACCCGTCGAACACTGACGCATTAGACTTGACCGCGTGGCTGGTTCTGGACGCGGAGGTCCTCGCGAGCATGGCCCTCGAAGTCGGGGATACCGTACGCGCCAGTTACTACACGTCGCAACGGGCGCTCTTGATCGATGCGGTCCAGGATACTTGCTGGGATAATGCGACCGGGTTCTTTTACAACGTCGATAAAGCGTCTGGTCAATGGATCCGGGTTAAGACGATCACCGGGTTCCTCGCCTTGCTCGCCGGCATCGCGACCACCGAGCAAGCGACGCGTTTAGTGAACGAGCACTTGCTCAACGCCTCGGAATTCTGGACGCCTTATCCCGTGCCGTCGACGGCGATCAACGAGCCTGCGTTCACGAACGTGTATTGGCGAGGGCCTGTGTGGATAAACACGAACTATTTCACGATCCTGGGCTTGCAGCGCTACAATTTCACGGCCGAGGCGCGGTTCTTGATGGAAAAGACCCTCAATATGACCGCGATCGTGTACCAGGACCGTGGATACTTGTACGAGTATTACAATCCGACGACCGGCCTCGTCACGGATGTCTTCAATCCTGGTGGTGGCAGTCCCGCGGAAAACTTCGTCGGGTGGTCGGGGCTGGTTGCCGTGATTATGAAAGATTACTTCGCATAAGCTCAAAAAAAACATGAATATGAACAAATATGGACAAGAAAAAACTGGCCATCAACGGGGGACCCAAGGCTATCACCATAGATCCAAGGAAAGCCGCGGACTTGCTGAGATGGCCCCGGTATGAACCCGCCGTGATCGATCGGTGCGCCGACCTGATCCGAAAAGGGGACATCACCTACAACCAGGACCTCGTATTCCAGCTCGGGGACGGCTTTGCCAAGTATCTCGGGGCAGAGTACTGCTTGCCCGTCTCACGCGGCACGGACGCCCTATTCATCGCCTACAACATCCTCGGCGTGGGGCCTGGCACCGAGGTTATATGTCCCACGTACACGTTCTGGGCTACCGCGATGCCCGCCGCGAACTTGGGAGCCAAGATTGTGTTCGCGGAAGCGGATCCAAAAACATTCAACATGGACCCGGCCGACGTCTGCAAAAAAATCACGCCGAAGACCAAGCTCATCATCCCCATGCATTCGTGGGGTATACCATGCGAGATGGACGAGATCAACGAAATCGCTCGGGAACGCGGCATCAAGGTCGTGGAGGACGCGTCACACGCCCACGGGAGTACCTACAAGGGAAAGAAGATCGGGACGCTGTCAGACATCGCCGCGTTCTCCATACAAAATTCTAAATTGCTCCCCGCGGGTGAAGGCGGGCTCTTCGTCACGAATACCCTCGAATATTTCGAGGATGCATGCGCGTGGACCGATTATTTCCTCATCCAGCGGGGATTCGCTGGCGAGCGCTGGAGAAAATACGAGCGGACTGGGCTCGGCTGGAATCTCCGCATCAGCGCTCTCAACGCTGCCATCGGTATCGAGATGCTGAAGGTGCTCGACCGCAACAACGCGATCATCAACCGCAACTGCGTGCGCTTCAACGCCGCCCTGGAAAAAACAGGCTATTTCCGGGTGCCGCATCCTGCCCCGGGCGTCACTCGGGTCTATTACGAGAACATCGTGTACTACGATTTCAAGGCTACGGGAGTGCCGCCCGTGAAGCTTATGGAGGCGCTCCGGGCCGAGGGTTGCGACGTGAACGCGACACGGTACCCGCTCTTGCACCAGCAACCCTACTTCGTAGAACGCGGGTCCGATCCCAATGGCCTTCCCGTGACGGACGAGCTATTGAACCACCTCATGCAGGTGCCGAAATTCCCGGCAGAGAACGACGATATAATCGACCAATACATCGCTGCATTCAACAAAGTGCTTGGCGTCCTTGTGAAATGACGAGCATACCCGGATGGAATGGACGATTACAAGCAAACGATTTAAACCAATGGAGGCACGAGGATTCATGGATGTGGCCGTTTCTAGCATCGACATCACGCCCGGTTTCGATGTCCAGCTCTACGGGTACGAGTCGCGCAAGAACCGGACGACCCGGCAGGTCCTCGACCCGATAGTTCTTACCGGCATCGCGATGCGGGAAGGAGACCGCGAGTTTTTCATCCTTAGCTTCGACTTGTGCTTGTTCGATCAAGCCATCGCCGCTCGCATTTTTGCAGAGCTGCAGCGCCTCGGCATCGCCCGGGACCAAGTCTTTATCTCGTGCACCCATACGCATTGCGGCCCCGTTTGCAGCTATAACCCGATTTTTCGCGGCGATCCCGGGTCGTATATATCGTTCTTGATACCAAAACTCCAGCAAATCGTGGGCGAGTTGCGCGATCGATACGTCCCCGGGTGCAAGACTTTTTACGGCGAAGGAGCCACCCGCGTCCCTAAGAACCGCACGAACCAGCATGGCATCACGCCAACTAATCCTAGCGGGGACATCGATCATATTCTAAATGTCTTGGCCATTAAAACGCCGGGCAGCGAGTTTTTGGCCGTCATCTTCCGAATCTCGTGCCATGCCACGCTTTTAACGGATATTATGAAGATCTCCGCTGACTTGCCCGGGAGTGCGAGGAAATATCTCCTCGAACAATTGCGGCAACGAGAAACGGCGACGCAGCACGTTCAGCCAGAGATTCTTTTTTTACAAGGCTTCTGCGGCGACGCGAATCCTGTCCAGCGCGGTTCCATGGACCTCCTAGAATCGCTCGGAAAGCGGCTCGCGAGCGAGGTGCTCGTAGTCATCCGGGAAAAGCTCGTGCAAGTCGAGTCCGTGTTGCGATATCACCTGGATTTTCTCGAACTGGCATGCGATGCCACGGCGGAAACGAAAAAAGTGGCCGCGGTGCGAAAGGCGTTGAAACGCGGGACGACCGTGCTCGTCGACAAGATTCAATGGCCCATCCACGTGCTCCAGGTCGCCAAGCGCAGGCTGGTCATCGCTTGCGGCGGGGAGGTCGTCCACGAGGTCGCGGATATGGTGCGCGGGATATTTCACGACTACTCGGTCGTGCTCGTGGGATATACCGGCGAATACCATACTTACATCCCGACAGAGAACCACTTCCGCGCCGACAGCTACGAGGCCTTTGGCGTTATCAAGTACACCAACCTCGCCGGTCCCCTCGACCATCGTGACCTGAATAAGAGGTTGATCGAGAAATTCACGACATTGCACGAAATGGTGGATACATGGTAAGTTTAAATATCGCCGCGGGGAATTGTCAAGTATCTGCGAATAAGCAGATGCTGAACGAGAAAAAAATGAGATGAGAAGCACAATGATAAGTTATATCGTTGTCGAGAGTACTGCGCCTGCCGACGTCTTCGACGCCGTCGCAAAGGCATCAATAGAGACAAAAACGGAATATCCGGCATTTGTCAAGAAAATCCTGGATATTGGTGCGAATTACGTGAACTTAAGCGTGTACAAGATCGAGGACGGGAAACTCGCGGATGCATTGAAGGTGATCGCTGCCCGTTATCACAAGATCGCGGCAAGAGTTCCTTCATATTCCTTCGACGTGACCCCGATGTTGGAAATTTCCGAGTGGGCCGCTCTCAAGAAATAAAAATCATTTTCATCTTTATTCCATTATTTTTTTCCAATATCGAAAAACGCGTGATGAGCATGCCCCTCATGCTACGAATGGCGAAAGCGGTCAAGGCGTGGAAAAAGCACTCCATAGCGAAATCCAAGCGCTCCCAGGAGAAGACTGAAGCCCAACCGCAAGAAAAAGGGCACTCCACGTGATCCACCATTATTATCGAACGCGAACGCGGTGATGAGTATGGGATCCAAGGAATCCATCACGTTTCACTTCACGATCCATGCTGGCGACGAGGAGGCATCGTTTTCCCGCGTGTATGCATCGTCGGATCGTTTCGGGGACATCTTGAGCGAGCTGGACGACGAGTACGAGCTAGAATCGTACTATCTCGCGACGCTCGACGACCAGGCGTTGGTCGACGACGACCTGGACAAGACAGCAGGCCGCATCGCCCGGGAATTTGGCACCTACTTCATGTTGACCGTGGATAAAAGTGCCGATGGCACTCCCGATGATAGCCCGGGCAAATAACATTATGAATTCCAATTTATTGCGCCATCAAATATTCAAGACACCTTGGATTAGCTAGAGTATGCCTTTATCCAAAATTTTGAAACTTGGAATGGCGAGTGCTGCGGGCATCATCGCCTCCTATGGAATCTTCACCCTGATTTCGGGGTTGCTATACCCCGGGGGCATCGATCCCCTCACCGAATATATCAGCTATCTAGGCGATTATGGGAAGAATCCCTCTGGCGGTATCTTTTATAACATTGGCTGCATCCTCGGGGGCTCGTTCATCATTCCTTTCGTCATTTCGCTCGAAGTCTGGAAGGATGAAAAAAAAGCACAATCATTATTCTTGAGGGTTTCCCAGCTCATCGGGTTTGCCGATGGCATCGCGTTGATATTTATCGGTATCTTTCATAGCGGTCATCCCTATCATGGCGACGCGTCATCCGCGTTTTTCGTGACGAACCTGGCCTTTTTCATCTTCACGACCATCGCCTTGCTATTTCACCCGGCGTTCTACAAGGGTATAGCGATTTACGCTTTATTGGTCTCCGTATTCAACTTGATCTACGTGGCTTCGGATCCAGGACCCGTCATCGAGTGGATTACCGTGTTCACGGCACTGGGTTTTGTGGCATTGCTCATAGTCAATATGATCGTTCGCAAGCCATAATATCGACTTCCATTGCATTGCTTTGTTTCAAAGCTCAATAAGCATGATATGTTTAGATGTCTTATGACGGGTATCGAAAACATCGAGGATTGATGTGCAGGTGCAACGGACAAAATCTAGCGCATTCGTGGTGTTCTCGTTGCTGATTTGCTCCAACATCGCGATGAACGCGTTCATATTTTGCCCGGGATGCACGCCGGGGGTGCATTATCCCCGGTATCTCGTGATCCACCCGTTTTTCCCGGGAACCGACACCGACGCGAGCTGGGTCGGGGACATGGTAACGACCCTGGGAAGGGGCTCCGGCATTACGCGATTGGGGATTGTCGACGTCATTTTCACGCTCGATTGGAGCGACGCGTTCATCGAGCAGCGGCTGGATATGTACTTCAACGCTTCCGAGGAAAATGATGTCGCCGTGCTCTTGCACCTCGATTCGGAACATTTCTATGACAATCGTCCGGACTTGTGGAACTGGTGGAATACATCCTCGCCAGGCTATGACCCCACGAACCGCGATAACGTGGAGTGGAGCGATTGGGACACCCCGACCACGAAGGGTTTCTTGAACTGGGGCACCCCCATTGAACTGGCACCCCGGTTATGTTTTGAGAGTACCGTGGTTCGGAACGAAATATCCCACAAGTGCCAGGTCATCGTCGACCGCCTTGCGACGTGGCTCACTCATCTCTTATCGATCAACCGGACAGACCTGTTCCTTGGCATCGACGCGGGCTGGGAAACGGGCATCGACACGTACGAGAACGTGGATTGGGTCCCCGAGCCGTACCGGTACCACCTCGGCTACAACGCGCTCACCAAGATGGGATACAACGCGACAAACCCGCCGCAAGACCGCGAGAAGGCGCTTGCGGACGTGGTGCACGACTTTGCGGCTTTCGAGGTGCAGACCTTCATCGACAAGGGCATATCCAAGGAGAAATTGTTCACGCACATTTGGGGGGTCGAAGGTATCTCTAGCCCGTACCACCAGCACGCGCCATTGGAAGCTGCCTTCAACAATGCCAGCGTGCCCGGGTTCAGCCTCTATCCCGGGTACAACCGGAGCATTGCTCCCCTCGTCGCGGGTATAACATGGGCATTGATGGAAAGCCCACCGGTTCGGGACTACCAGCAATTCCTGACCATGGGTTCCATCGATATTATGGTCCTGTACGGCTGGAGTGCCAATATCCGGAACGATCCCGATGCCATCGACGGCATCAAGGCGCTCTTGAGTTCCAGGCTTTGAAAACGGCCGTCGACTTTTTAACGGGCACGGCATTCTTGACCACCATGACATACAATGTGCTCATTGTCGGCTCAGGCGGACACTGTCTTAACCATTGGCGCAGTCAATTGAACATCCACGGTGCGTTCAAGCCGTCAGGTGTTGTCGATATAGACACGGAATTATTATCCAAGGCACCCGGGCTATGGGGCGTTCCAGATGACGCTGTTGCGACGACGATCGATGAGGCAATGGAATTGGGCATTAAAGCGGATATCGCGCTCATATGCACCCCGATCGAGACACACCATACCATCGCTATCGAAGCAATGCGAAATGGTTTGCACGTTATTTGCGAAAAGAACATGGCGCATTCCATGCAAGCGGGCATCGAGATGACCCGATGCGCCCTGGATCATCCCAAATTGGCGACAGTCGTCGGTCACCAATATCCCTTCTGGAGGCAAGCAAATTGGGCCGTGCGAAAAGCGATCGGCACGGGCAAGATTGGAAAATTGGATTCGATCCAGTGCGATTTCAACCGTGGCTCGGGAGCGTGGAGCCCGACTCCTCCCCACAAGGTCGATTGGCGACGGTTCCTAGATCACAGTTTTTTGGAAGATTGGGCGGTGCACACGATAGATCTCTTCCGTTATTTCACGGCTATGGACGCCGTGGTCGTGTCTGCAGATCTATGGCGACCGAGCTGGTCTCGACAGACCGGCACCTCGTCAATCAACATTCGCATGAAGATGGCAAGCCCGTCTGAATACGAGGGCGACGTTCCGCTTTTATGTAACGAGCAAACGGATCGTGCCCGTCGCCTTTGCGAGAACGGGAGAACCCCCGCTGGCTGGATCCACGCGCAATACATCGGGCATTCCGAAGGTATGGGTATTTTCGATCACGGGGAACACTGGATGATCCAGGGCAGCAAGGGTTCGCTGGAACTTATGAATGAGGGCCATGGAAAGAAACCCTTGGCAATCCGCATGCTCACCCACGATTACGATGGCATCGACGATGCCGGGCCGAGTGCAAGGATTCCAGCAAGAGAGCTCACTTGGAAGGAATCAAACCTTCAACCATATCCCACGGATTTGGAATGTGGCTCCGCTGCACAGTGGAAGGGAAATAACACGGAAGATGAATTCGACAGCGGGGTATTCATTCTCGAAGAAATGAAGCAATGCATCGAAAGTGGAGGGAAAATAAAACCGACCAGGTGCTTCGAGAATTGCATCAAGACGTTCGCCATCTCCATGGGTGCCATCGAGAGCAGCAAGCGTGGAGGCGAGCCATTATTCTTGCCGTACCTCTGGGAAATTCCACGAATGTAAATAGATATATGCAATGAGGACCAGCTTACCGCTTGGGACGGATGATACGTATACCAAATAAAAAAATATCATAAGACACGTCAATTATGCCTCCGGATTCAGAAATCGTCTCGATAAGGGTGCTCGGTGACACCGGCGTCGGTAAAGATGCATTACTCCGGCGATTCACGACAGGCACGTTTAATTTAGGCGCGATCTACGAGTTTCCCGCGGATACCTCTATACGCATCATCATTGAAGGTCATAATGTCCTCGCGCAAATGCTCATCGTTCAACCACGAAAATCTCACTCCAGTTGGAATGCCACGCTCCTGCGCATCGTGCATGGATTCCTTCTCGTGTATG